>CAMWUJ010000028.1 GCA_947177405.1 uncultured Porphyromonadaceae bacterium
TTTGAAGATCAATATATTTAAAATTTTTTAATCGTGCAAATGTACGACTTCAATGTATCATTTATAGTTTTATCATGTCTTTATATTGCATCGTAAATTTAATTCTTTTCCTCGTAACAACAAAATTATCCGCATGATTTGTTTCTCCCGGTTATAATGACATAAAAGTTGTTTCGGAAAAGGGATAAGGCTTGAAAACCAATCCACATACGGGATTGTTGTATTTTTATGGAGGAAATACTTCCATGAAAAATACACTTTAACCATCCCCTATAAACAATACCATAATGAAAAGATATCCGCTTTGTATATCCTTGCTGACTTTTCTTGCAGGGAGTTTCACATTGCCCGTCATGGGAAGCCACATCAGTGCCGATCAAGCACTCGCCAGATTGCAGAAATCCTCTAAAGCAAAGGCATTGACCGGAAAAACCTCCGCTATACCCACTCTGCAATCCACCCTCGGCAACCTGTATATATTCTCCGGCAAGGAGGGTTATATGGTTTTGCCCGCTGATGACCGCGCGCCCGCTCTCTTAGGTTATTCCGACAAAGGGACTTTCTCATTGGAGAATAATCCTGCCCTATCATATTGGCTGGAGTTTTATAATAAGGAGATCGCATCCCTGTCGGATACCGACAAACCGAATACAAGACCTTTGAAAGCGGCAGATCGTCCTGAAAGATCACCCATCGCGCCACTCACCAAGACCCGCTGGAATCAGGAAGCACCCTATAATGACAAATGTCCGATCTACGAGGGACGTCGCTCGGTGACAGGCTGTGTGGCAACTGCAATGGCACAGGTGATGAAATATCACAATTATCCTGAAAAGGGGAAGGGATCACATACATATAAATGGCCCACCGGTGGCACCGATCTCTCCTACGACTTCTCCACCACTACCTTCGACTGGTCCAACATGACCGATACTTATAACGATGCAAGCACACAAGTGCAAAAAGATGCCGTGGCTACCCTTATGCTCGCCTGCGGAATAAGCGTTGATATGGATTATACTCCCGGGGAGAGCAGCGCAGCCTCCGTGAAGATGGGAAGTGCGCTTCTCACTTATTTTGACTATGACAATGCCTTATGGATGCCGATGCGCGACTTCTACGGTCTTTATGAATGGGAAGATATGATCTATGCCGACCTGGAGAAAGGACTGCCGGTGCTATATGCCGGCCAAGGCACCGCCGGAGGACATCAATTCATCTGCGATGGCTACAGTTCCGACGGCTACTTCCATTTCAACTGGGGATGGGGCGGACTTAGCGACGGTTATTTTCTCCTCACAGCTCTGAATCCTGCAAATCTTGGTGTGGGTGGCGGTGCCGGTGGATTCAATACCGACCAGCAGATTGCTCTGGGAGTGCAACCTCCTGTGGCAGGTTCGAAACCTCACTATTTGATGTATTGCACAGGAGATTTCACCACTACAGCCACAGAAGTGGCCTTCGATGATCTTCTCCCTGTAGCCGGAGGATTTTACAACTACAGCATGATGGAAATGGACGACAAATGCGCGATGGGAGTAAGGATAGTGGCTCAGGATGGTTCTTACGACAAATATCTTGAAAGTCACAAGGTGTCAGGACTTCCGCCTTATTATGGTTATAAAGAATATAATTTCCGTTTCCCCTCCCTCCCGGAAGGCAATTATACAATCTATCCCGCTTTCTATAACGGCGAGGAATGGTCTCAGATGCCAGTCGGTCTCGGAAAAACCGGAAGCATCATCGCTACTGTTGTCGATGGCGGAGCAGTCCTTTCCTCTCCCGCTCCGGATACCATCACCGTAACCGATATTGAGGTGCCCTCTTCCATATATCAGAACTGCAAGTTCCCACTCTCTTTCTCGATTGTAAATAATGATGACACCGAATATATCGGCAAGGTGATTCCTATTTTAGTGGGTGGTAACAATCAGATGGTTGCACAATCTGTGTATCGTCCGGTAGATATTCTTGGCAATGACACTGAAAGCGTTTCCGACTATATCGGCGACTTCAAGGCGGTGCAGGGAGCATCTTATACTCCGGGCACATATAGTCTCATATTTTGCTCCGAAAATGGCAATGCGATAAGCGACCCTGTCACAGTCACCGTGCTTGCCGCTCCTACATCCACCTCAGTCTCACTCTCAGATTTCCGGCTTGTGAGCGAGAATCCCGTAACCGACAAAAGCAAGGTAGAGTTCGGCTTCGACCTGACATGCACCGAGGGATACTTCTCCGACCACATCATAATGTACATATTCCCATATCGTAATGGCAATGTTTACTCCGTGGCTTCGGGCACCTCTCCCATGCTCTATATTCCGGCGGGAGAGACAAAATCAGTGATAACCACTCTCGATCTCTCCAATCTGGAACCCGGGAAATATTTCACTGCCGCCTACTATGGTGGAAAAGGCATATCAAATCAATTGGTATTCGAAATCTCACAATCCACCGGAATATCCTTCATTGAAAATGATAAGGCTACCCGCCCGATCAGCATTTTCAATCTTCAGGGTCAACCCTGTCAGGATCCTCTGCAGCCCGGAATCTATATAATGGATGGAAAGAAAGTGATGGTGAAGTGACACCACTCTCAATACCCTGTTCAATAAAAAAATGTTAATGCATCCGATGCATTAACATTTTTTTATTTCCATAAATAAATATAATGCAAAAGGATTGCCTGTATTCGCGAAATTATTGTTATCTTTGCATCGTAAACGGAAAAAGACTTTCCAATAGCAGGAAAGAAGAAAATTCCGCTTTACCTCACCCTGAATAAAAAGTAAAGAAATAATCCAAAATCTTACTTATAATTGATTAAGTTATGAAAATTGAAAAAATCATCGGTCGTGAGATTCTCGACTCTCGCGGTAACCCCACAGTAGAAGTTGACGTAATTCTTGAAAGCGGTGTTATGGGCCGCGCAGCCGTTCCCTCCGGAGCATCTACCGGTGAGAACGAGGCTCTCGAGCTTCGTGATGGCGACAAGAACCGCTATCTTGGTAAAGGCGTTCAGAAAGCTGTAGCCAACGTGAACGGTCCTATCGCAGGCGCTCTCAAGGGTCACAGCGCTCTCGACCAGATTGGCGTGGATAACATCATGCTTGCCCTCGACGGCACTCCCACCAAGTCTAACCTTGGTGCCAACGCCATCCTCGGTGTTTCTCTCGCCGTTGCAAAGGCAGCTGCCAACTATCTCGATCTGCCCCTCTACCGTTACATCGGTGGTTGCGACACATACGTTCTCCCCGTTCCCATGATGAACATCATCAACGGTGGTGCTCACTCTGACGCTCCTATCTGCTTCCAGGAATTCATGATCCGTCCTGTAGGTGCTTGCTGCTTCAAAGAGGGTATCCGCATGGGTACTGAGGTATTCCACGCTCTCAAAGGTGTGCTCAAAGCTCGTGGCCTCAGCACTGCTGTAGGCGACGAGGGTGGTTTCGCTCCTAAGCTTGAAGGCACTGAGGATGCTCTTAACGTTATCGTTGAGGCTATCAAGAAGGCAGGTTACGAGCCCGGTAAGGATGTGACCATCGGTCTTGACTGTGCTTCTTCAGAGTTCTATCAGAATGGCGTTTACGACTACACTCACCTCAAGAACGGTGCAGAGAAAGAAGTTAACGGTAAGAAACTCACCAGCGAGGAGCAGGCTAAGTATCTTGAGGAACTTATCACTAAATATCCTATCGACTCTATCGAAGACGGTATGGACGAGAACGACTGGGAAGGCTGGAAGATCCTTACAGATCTTATCGGCGACCGTTGCCAGCTCGTAGGTGACGACTTCTTCGTAACCAACGTGAAATATCTTGAGAAAGGTATCGAGGAAGGTTGTGCAAACTCTATCCTTGTAAAGGTTAACCAGATCGGTTCGCTCACTGAGACTCTACGTGCCGTGCAGATGGCTCAGCGCAACAACTACACTGCAGTGATCTCTCACCGTTCAGGCGAAACTGAGGACGCTACAATCGCAGACCTCGCAGTAGCTATGAACGCCGGCCAGATCAAGACTGGTTCTGCAAGCCGTTCCGACCGTATGGCTAAATACAACCAGCTCCTCCGCATTGAAGAGGAACTTGGCGATCGCGCCGTTTACGGTTACAAGAAAATTGCTCGTAAGAATTAATAAAATTGTTTGATACTTTTAAAAAAATGCCGGTGCGTGATGCTCCGGCATTTTTGTTTATCCTCATGATTCTCTTGACAAAATACGCCCCAAAAGTTTTTTGTCTAACTTTTGGGGCGCATTTAATTAATTAGAAGTCATTATTTAATAACATTCTTTTTCCCATTTACAAGATAAATTCCTTTCTCCACCTCAATTAGGCGTGATTTGGGAGCGTTGTCAAGAAGAACTTTGCCGTCAAGAGTGATAACGGTGACTTTGCCGTCTTTAATAGTCTCCAATATCTCAACATTTCCTTCCTCTTTTATATCACCGACTCTCACCACATTATTCCTGATATTTCCTTTTGCTTCGAATACGAACTCACCGTTCTCATCCAGTTCCACAGGATCTCCTTTATAGGTCACTTCCATGCGTGGATCGGCAGGACGGACTATGAACTGAGTTCCAGAAATCACCACTTGTCCTTCGGGATCAGCCTTATGAAGCACAGGGCTGTAGAAGAATTCAGCCTTTCCCGCCCCGGTGAGTTCGAGAGAGGCACCCGACATAACAGGACGCTGAGTAAACGAATTATACACCTCGATAGTTGATGTCACGTCTCTCTTGTCATTTTCTTCACTCGGGAAATAAGGAGTGACATAGTAATCATAACCACCACTCTCGCTGTTCTCGATACCGGTCACTTCAGCACCATCAAGATACAGGGCAGCCGTTCCGTCATCACTTCCGGAGAAAGAGAACACAAGAGGGGTTGCAAAACCGGGTATAAAGGAAATCTCTCGCTCTCCCGGATCCGTGTTATAAGATCTTGGTGCCGGATTATCCCATGTGCTGCTCAATGTTGATCCTGATTCAACACGAAAGCGAAGAGTGTTGCCGGTCACTTTGAGAGTGGCATTATAGGATTCAGGGAGCTTCCTTACTATCATATAGAAAGTGGTGCCATTGATATTGGCTGTCATGGATGCATTGCCTGAATGTTTCTCTATCTCGTCATCAGGGGTGAGGGTATATACATCAGCTATATAATACCCATCTTTGGGATAGAAGAAAAACTTAGGTGATTTTTCCGATGTCGGAATAGTGTATTTCAAAGTCTCGGAAGCCGGCATCGTGAGTGTGGAAGTGATCTTGATATCTTCAGTGATCGCCTCTCCCTCCGGCACCTCGAAGGGAACGCCATGATATGTGTTGGAGAAACATACTCCCTCACCATTGATGATATATCCGGTGAAATCAACTGTGCCGAAAGATTTGGGTGTTCCCTCTATTTTCAACACATTCGACTCCTTTTTAATCACAAACTCAATAAACTGCGAACCATCGAAGGAAGATGTGATCATCCTGTCGGTAACATCGATATCATTGAGATAAAGACTTTCAATAGTATAATCTTCATTATTGAAATTAATTCGCACTGTGGTATTCTCAAGCACATCAATAGCCTTATTATCAAAATCATCGGGATAATACCATTTCCCGTTTCCTGTGTCTCGGATATTGGTTATGCATCCCTTCATCCCCGAACCATACGCCACACTGAAAGTACATTCCGAAGGCTCCATTTCAGCACTTTCATACACCTGAATTGTAAGGTTATCACCATTTTTAACCTCGATATTTTCATATTCAGGGCTATAGCTGTTTTTAGCGATCTCGACGCCATTCAGTGTGATACTATATGCCTTCTCCACCGACTGGAGTGTGATTTCAAGCGGGTTGTCATATTCGGCATTAAAATTATAAGTATGCGATCCTTTCTCAAGATCAAGTTTATACCCGGAAGTGAATTCAGCCGACATGATATTCGCCAGGCCGTTCACCACATCTACAGTGAAGGAGTCATTACGTTCGAGCTTTGCTGTAGTGATTTTTACGGTTGATCCGTTATCAGATCCATAGAATCCCAATGTGTAATGTGGAGGGATTCCGCTAAGCTTATACTGCTTTGATCCATCAGCTGTTTCGGCCCCGGTAAGACGGTATCCGTCAGCAGGATATACGTAAATGTAACCATAACTTTTCTCAGTCTCCCAAACATAAGAAGTCTGGTCGGCAGTAAGTTCCACCTCATATTTGGAATTATCTTCGGCAATAAGCTCGACAGATCCCGGAGTGTCCCATTCCAAAGTAACTTTCAGGGCCGAGACACTGAAGCCTGTCCCCAAAAGCATTACAAGGAATAGTGCTAAAGAAAATAATCTCTTCATAGCAAGATATTTATTCTGGTTATTATTTCAATTTAACAGTTTTTACTTTCCCATCGGCACCGGTTACAGATAGAATGATAATTCCGTTACCCCCTATCTTGGCCTTCGCAGTCATGCCGCTGATTGAGACTCCTTGATCGGCACGTCGTCCCGTCACGTCATAGACTTTCATATCCGTTATCGCAACAGGAGCAATGATCGAGATCTCACAGGATGCTCTATCGAATGAAATAGCATAGTCACCGGCGGTTTCGATCTCCTCCACACCGGCCGGATCCGCGAATTTCACAGGAATTGGATTGCCGAACACTTCGAGTCCTGCCGGTCCCTGATATGTTGAAACCAGATAATACTGCTGAGAATAGTCGGCAAGCGGATAGGAGAAAGTCACATCCAAAGCTGCTTTCTTGGTTTCTTCAGAATTCATCGACATGAATACATTCTGACTTGCCGTACACTCGATCTGTACCTGCCCACCGGCTGCGGGGGTGCAAAGACATACAACCACCGGATAGTTGAAATATCCCGATTCCAATGCCAACTCACCGGTCACGTGGATATTCATGGGATCTGGAATCATTAGATTCTTTAATTGTTGATGAGCACCTTCCACTGTCAAGGGTTTTGAGAAAGAGAATACAGGGGTACCCGGATTCCCATTGAGTGTTACTTTCTTTGTGAATACATCGGTATAGAAATCGAAATTCGTCTCATCGAAGAATGTGAATGTGAGTGAGGAATCAAGATATGGATCAATAAACTGCACAAACTGTATAAGCGGCGTTGACCATTCTTTTGTGATCGTAGATTTCGGAGGTATAACCACGCAGATACTTTCTCCGAGCAGGAGCGGCCCTTCGCTATCCATGAATACCGGGGCAAACCCCACGGTTCGTTCGATATCTGACGGATTTTCGGCAGTCACTCTCACAGTGGCAAGAGCTCCGTAATAAAGTCCACCAACAACCTCGCCGGTGATTTTCAGAGGTTCAAGGAAATTATTCTCCACGCTATATCTTGATCCCTCTTTCTTAAGTATGAAATAGTTGGGGCAGCCATATTGGGGTTTTACAGGCACGAATCCCACACTGTCGGTAGCAGCCGAACCCGCATCATCTACAGGTACGGATCCGCATACTACCTTGTATGTTCCATCCGAAAGCTGAAGGTTCTGCAGGTTGATTTGCGCTTTCAACACCTGAGGACTTGTTCCATATCCGGGTTCAAGCTGGAGTCGCTTGTCAGAAATGTCATAGTACACTGTGTTACCCGCGGTCTCCCCTTGCGGATAGAACATCGCACCAAATTTCACCTTTAAAGTAGCTGGATTATAATTCACCCACATTGGCTCCCCAGCGTTTACCAGAGAAAAAGATAGATTGGAACGTGAGACAGTACCTGAAAGTTCACCTTCCTGTGTAACAAAAACCGGTCGATTCTCCACCGGTTTTCCCGTAGGAGGCTGAATACCGAATATTGCATCCTGATTGAAATTATATCCACCACCGCTTCCGCCACCGGTGCCCAAAGCATCGGGATTGAGAGCTTCAAGTCGGAAATAGCCGTCGCTCATTCCCGACCATCCCCAGTTGAAATGATAAAGGCCTTCACCGTCATAACCGTCGCAAACGAATGAGTGACCTCCTCCAAGAGTGGAACCTCCTCCGAAGAGAATCGGTCCGACATTCTTTAGATTGTCATAGACCATATCCTCCCATTGAGTGGCGGAATAATACTGACGCAGAGTATAGAGAAGGTTCTCATCATAGTTGAAATACTTTGTGAGCGCACGCCCGATATTCATACCGAGCGCACCGGAAGAATCGAGTCCATATTGCATCTTCACTGAGTATCCGGCTGCCTTCATGAGATAAGCCACGGCATTAGCCTCATCCTCGGTATATTTACCCGGAAGATAGGAATTGAGCATATTTTCCCAATCAAACTTTTTAAGGGAGAAATCCATCGACACCTTTTTCTGAATACTCTCGATAGAATATGTCACCGACCCCTCCCCCTTCTCGGGATATTCCCAATATTTCATCACCTGTGCCATGGCTGTCGCCACACATCCGGTCCATGTGCGTTGGCTGCCGCTCAGCGGACACTGGTTGTTGTAAGGCTCCACCTGATCCCACATTGTTTTCACCATAGGAGCGATGGCTTCTTTTTGTCCGGAACGTGATATTTTACGTTGGGGAGTATATTCCGGCAGATTATTCTGGCGGGCGTATTCTATCTGGGCGGCATATTCCGAGATCCACCATTGAAGCTGCGGAGGGATATTGTCGGCCGTGAATGAACCTTTATCAGAATATCCCAACACCGGGATGGCTGCATCATCAGCGGTGAGCAGAATATATCCCTTATCGTGATTATTGAAAACGTAGATGGCAGGCTTGCCATCGGGGGTCATCGCTGTGTGGGCGAGCACAGGCGCTTTCTGATTATTGATTCCACGAGCAAGCGTCGGGGAGTCGGTCAAGGCACGATCCAATGCCTCCGTAGGAGTAAGCTGGCGGGCACCAAGAGGAACCGCCGACAGGATCATCAGAGATGCCAATGAAGTAAGTTTTAATCCGGTCATATAATGTTTGTATAATTTTGTTCTAATTTATAAATTTTGTGGGAGTTGACAAAATTTTATTTAAAGAAAAACCGTGGGTAAGGGAAAGCCCTAACCCACGGTTAGCAAAAGATTCTCCTCTCTACGAGGCAATGTAAGCTATGCTGATGAAGTTTTATTTCTTCACAACCACTTTCTTTCCGTTGATCACATAAACTCCGTTTTCAAGATTCTTGAGGCCGGAGGCGGGCTGATTGTCGAGAATCACCTTACCATCCACCGACACAACAGTCACCTTGGAGTTGCCGTCAATACCGATAGAGTCAACAGCTCCCTCTGCTGTGTCAAGATCGTAATAATACTCAATAGATTCATAGCCTGCGGGCCAAGTCATCACATCATCTACAGTAAATGTATCATAGAAGATCTGCAAACGGTAGGTGCCGTCGGTGAAATTCTCCTTGTCGTTTTCATTAAACACAACCTTAAACGTCGGAACTTCTGCATCCTCCACTTCCACAATTTCGGGAGTAGCGAAAATTGAATAGTCGAGCTTATTGAGAGAGATTCCTGATGTGCGGAAGAGTTCAACTTTCTCAGCATTGTTGAATGTGATGGTAAAGTCATCGAAGTTGGTCACTTTAACAGCTTCATCCATAGAAGATCCACCCACAGGAGCAAATACCACATCGTATTCTTTAGGCATAACCACATTCCAGGAATGACTGATGTCAAAGCCGGGCTTACCGGAAAGTGTATAGGAATTACCGTTGAGAGTCACGCTGATCTTTCCTTCCTTATGATATTCGGAATTAGCCACGTAGAATGAAAGGATGTTATCCATTACATCCACAGAATAATCGGCATCACCGGCAAAACATTCTTCCTCATTTCCGCGTCTGAGCACAGTATCGTCAAACTTCACTTCAAGACCGTCGTAAGAAGTGATGCGAGGTCTGATACCCTCTTCAAACACGAAACCGATCGTATAGCCCCAAGACTGGCAAACCACCTCATTATTCTCATTATTAGGCTCAGGTATATAATCTTTGGATATTTCCTTTTCATAAGTATATACACCCTCGATGAAAGGAGAATTACCTTCCTGCTCTCCATCTTCACCATCGATGAGGAATGCGCCTGCCTCGATTTTGAGCACATTTTCTCCAAGATTCACCAATGCACCTTCAGGAGCGGTGAGCTTGAATGTAGGAACAGCGGCATCGGCAACTTTCTCTACATTATAAGAAGGAACGCCGGCAGAGGGAGTACCGAAAGTGATCATATAAGGCGCGCCTACAAATTCAGCTTTCTTAGCGGCAGGGAATTCAAGCTTGAAGTTTAGATCCGTGATTGTTGATCCGGGAGCCGGAGTGATCACTGCAGCCATCACATTATATACCGACTTAATCTCAGGATTCTTCTCTCCATTGATAGAGAAATAGCCTTCCGGGATAGTCAGAGTGTAAGATCCGCTTTCAATAAGTGCTTCCTCACCCTTATCATCATAGAATATGATATCGAAGGCATTCTGAACAGCATAATCCATCACGTTAGCAACGCCGATATATTCAGTGTCACCGTTGACTAAAGTGATATCCTCCATAGCGAGCTTATTGACAGTCATGAAACTCGGTACATTGTCGAATACAAGAGACACCCAGTCAAGAGAAGAAACGCTTGAGTTTGCTTCCGGAGTTAACGTATATTCTTCAAGCAGCCCGGGAGCATTAGGATCTATAGTGAAGTGGAAAGTCTGTTCTGCATTCTCCTGGTATCCTTCGAATACTCCGAAAGTGCCGGTCGCTTCGTCAAATTTTGTCTGATAGAACAGGCCTGACGGCAATGTGATATTGTACTCAGCACTCTCCTCGGCACCTGATACAGTCAGAGGACGGGAGAACATGATAGGAATCATCAAATACATATCATTCATCACAAGTTCAGGCTCTCCTATCTCAGGATAAGCGTATGACCAACCGCCGACCTTCTCAACATTAATATAGTCAATTTTTTCAGCATCGAAATTGATAGAAGCTTCCGGATCGGTCAGAGGATAGTAAAGATTAAGATAGCTGATCTCTTTAACTGTTGAATTATTAGCCGGGAAAGAGAATAACGCTTCAAGCTTATTCTCAGAGGAACCGATTACAGTGTATTCAGCTGTGATTTCCGGGCTGGCATCACCTTGATATAGGAAAGCACCCGCACTGATGTTAAGCGTCCACTTTCCTGGTTCGAATACCACAGGCTCCCATGTATCCATATCCATAAAAGCAACAGTCATGGTCACATAGTCGTAATTCTCTGTGTTCCAATCCTGCATAGCCATACCATAATATACAGTACTTCCGTTTGTGGCAGTAATCTCAGCATCATCTTCCATACTCTGGAATCCCATAAATGGAACATCGGGGAATTCGATGGTAAGATTGTTGAGAGTTGATACATTAGATCCGCTTGCGGGATTAAGCACGTATGACTCCAACAAGCTTTCCGCATCAGGATTGATAGTGAAAGTAGAGGTATAAGCATTGCTTATCATTCCTCCATCCATAGGATAAAGCTCCCAGTCATCACCCCATTCTCCCTCAACAACCAAACCTTCGGGGATATTCAATGTATATGTTCCGGCCTCTTTAATGGAAGGGAAGTTAATGGTATATACATAATTCCATGCATCATCCATTGTGGGTTCTCCAAATGAAGTGGCATGGATAGTTTCTCCACCCTCCTTGGTCACCGTTACGGAAGTAACTTTTTCGTTATCACAGTAATACGAAGTCATGAAATCATTTCCGAAGCATTTAATTGATACCGAGCTGAATGATTTCACTTCAGCACCATCTGCCGGTTTCACTGACATATAGTCAAACGTTTTGACGCCCTCGTCGGCCCGGGTTCCGGGCTGATTGCCGGAGGCGATCAATGTTGTGGCCGAGGTTCCTGCAAGAAGCAGACCCAAGCCGGCGATGTAAAGTTTTGTTCTCATAAATATTATGTTTGTTTAACACTGTAGAATTATCAGATAATACACTTCAAGGAGAATAAAATAAAAGATGATATATCTTTCATTTCACAAATTTACACAAATTTCTTTTTAAAGCAAAACAAATTTTATAAAAAATGCATAAATTCTTTCAGAATTATAGCGACATAACTATAATTCTGCCATTAAATAAAATTCCCGGGATGAGAGAATATCTTTGCATCCCGAGAATCAAGATTATAAATTTATTCCTTGTTTATTTGGCGATCTTAATTGATTTGCCATTTGCCGTCACCACATACACTCCCTTATCAAGCGAAGCGAATTCAACTTTGTCGTAGCCTTCAGCCACAAGTTTGCCATCAAGCGAATATACTTTAATAGCGCCCTTGGCCACCAGCATCGATCCTTCTGTCTTAATATCGGTAGAATCCAAAACTGTGGAATCCACACCTGCATCGCCATTCAAGGGGAGGGAATATATGTCAAGAGTATATTTACGGTCAGTGTCGTTGTAATAATATACGAATAGACGTCCATCAGATCCGTCAGCGCCGAATTCAGGAACGATCGAAGCAAGAACGCCATTATCATCAGGACCCACCAGAAGGAGTGTATTGCCTGAAGGATATTTCTCCGATATGGCATCTGCCACCATAAGTTCCTCAACATTTCCTCCCGTCTCCTGTCCACGCTTTATCAGAAGCATATAAGCCTTTCCATCATTGTCGGAATAAGCGTGAGGAGCGAGAGCCTCGGTGGAAAGATAGCTCTGGGCATAAACCACGTTATGACCCATGTTCACATTCTCGATATGGCTGAATGTGCCATCCGAATTAAGATACATGAATCGCATGATATCGTTCTCATCATCGTCAACCAGAGGATAGCGCATCTCAAACACATATTGATAGGAATCACCGGCCGGCGTACGTGCACAGTTCACTGTAAGAAGCTCAGGGTCGGAATCATCATCATAATAGTATGTTGCGTCAACCGTGCATACTTTATTTCCTGTGTATAAGTCGATGAAATTATAAACATAACCGTAGCGGTCGCTGCCTACGAACATAGTCTGAGGCCCGAAACCGGGGATGGTTCCCATATCTACAGCACCGGCAGAATATATGCATAGGGTATTTTTAAGAGATCCGTCATTATTATAAGTGAAGAAAGAGTTTACGATTGAATCAGTGGATCGCTGATAGTTTCCTCGTGTCACAACGAAATCCGGTTTTTCAGCCGAAGCTCCGGGAGCATCGAAGAGGATATCACGCGAATAGCCTAAATTGCCAACGCTGAAGTAGGAAAAAAGAGCGGTAGGGTTACCGTTTTCATCGTTCATAGTGTCGAGTACCACGGGGATCTCAGTGTGGGAGAACTGCGTGAGTCCTGTCTGACTCGCAGTATAGAGATTCACTATAAGATGATTTCCTTCACGCTGAGTCATGTCATCGTTCATCGGGTCGTCATATCGGTTATAGAATGGCAAAGCATATTCCTGAATCAGATACACCACATCATCACCCCTTCGAGTGGAAATCATTATAGGCACATCCTGCTGGTCACCGGCGAATTGAATCACCGGCATTATCTTTTCAAAGATTCTTCGCGGGCCTTTTTCATCGATAGCTTTTCCATAGATATTTATAGCAACTTTCTGGGCTAACAGGAAATCCCAGAAACCGGTTCCGTCACCCTCGGGTTCGAATAAATCTGTCATAAAAGTGATGTAGAAGTTATCGCTATCTCCATCCGGAGCACCTTCCACCACATCGGCTACAAGGTCATCATACGTATCAATAGGTTTGTTGTATCCCTGATCATTCTTGGACTCAAGCTGATAGACAAGGGTGCGGTAGTTGTTGCCATAGTCAAAGGTGCCGTCGGGAAGGGGATCTACACGATTCACTCCCAAAGCCACCATGAATTCGAGTTTGTCGTCGGTATTAAAGAAATTGCGTGTCACCACCGGGGTGAGCTCGCAAAGCACGGTACGCACCTCATTCTCGGCATATTCCATTTTATCTTTGATCACACCGATCTCCTTCATATTTTCATCATAGATAGTGAAAGTGTATTCCTGAAGCACACGGTCGGTATATGCCACATCGTCATGAGGAGGGATCTCGATATAATCCAATTGAGCTGTATAATACCATAACTGATTGTTAGGTGCATCGATACTTCCAACCTCATTAGCAGCAGGCAAGGTCAGAATCGGATCCGGATTCTTTGACTCTGCTTTCAGAGTAGTGCCGGAAGAAGAGACAAGGGAATTGAGTCGGGCTTTTTCCTTGACATTCTTATTATGGAAAACAGACTTTGAGTCAATCTGATACCTGAACCGGGCAAGATCAAAACTCTGATTCACCGGAGCTGCATAAAGGCTTGAACCACTTGTCACCAACAATCCGGAGGCAAGAATAATAGAAGTAAAGAGTTTATTCATAAAAATTATATAAGGGAATTTAAGTAGATGCAATTACTGAACCGGATTCGACAGTCAACATCCATTTGCTGAATCTATTAAAATCAATGGTGTGAGCAAATTTAAAGAAAAAAAACGTAAATACAAAATTTATACACAAAAGTTTAAAACCAGTAGCAGGTAATTGGCGAAATTCACCTCATCCCGAGGTGAATTTCACTTAGACTTATCTCTAAACTATACTGAAAGGGGAAGTTGATTTTTTACCAGATTCCAATATTCCCCGTTAAGTGCCACCAATTCCGCATGGGTGCCGACTTCCGCTATCCTCCCCTCCTTTATGAACACTATCTTGTCGGCATTCTGAACAGTGCTCAGACGATGGGCCGCAACTATAATCGTCTTACCCTCACCATAACTGTTGAGATTCTCGACAATCATCCTCTCCGTATTGGCGTCAAGAGAGGATGTGGCCTCATCCATGATAAGGATATCAGGATTCTTATATAAGGCGCGGGCAATCATGAGCCGCTGTTTCTGACCACCGCTCACTTCAATTCCCGCCACACCGATCTTGGTATGCACTCCCATCGGAAGATTCTCTATAAAAGACTTCAAGCCGACGGTTTCCAAGACTTCCAATGTTTTCTCGATATCCGGCTGATCGGAAGAGAGCGCTATATTCTCAAGTATTGTCCCTGAAAAAATACGCGTCTCCTGCATCACCACCCCGCAATGACTAAGCCAGTCGGCATTATTTAGGTCCCTCACGTCATGACCGCTCAATAAGAGATCACCTTTCTGGGGAATGTAAAAACCCAATATCAACTTTATCAATGTGGATTTTCCGCAGCCGCTCTCCCCCACGAAAGCAGTGACCTTTCCCCGTTCAATCAGCAGATCTATATCCTGCAATACAAATGGCGAGAACGATCCTGCATATTTGAACCATACATTTTTCAATTCTATCTCCCCTGTCTTGAATTTCTCATTCCCTCTCCATTCCCCCTCATCGCGAATCACCTCCTCAACCCTCTGATAGGAAAGCAACGCACTTTGGAGAGTTGAAAATGAAGCTCCTAATGTGGAGATAGGTTGGGATAGCCTTCCCGTGATATAACCCAATGTCATAAGCATACCCAATGTGAGGTCGCCCGAGATCACCATCCCTGCGGCAATCCCCGTGACCGACAGGTCTTTCAACCGGGAAATTATGCTGTGTCCGCTTCCCTGAATCTTTCCAATCCATGATGATTTAAGAGAAGTATTATTAAGTGCCTGTTGCGTCTCATTCCATTTTGCGATATGGGAATCCTCAGCATTATTCACTTTCAGGTCGGCCATGCCGTTGGCAAGCTCATAAGCCTTGTTACTGCTTATGGAGTGGAGATTGAACGAGGCATAATCAAGAGCCTTCCTCCGTTGGAGGAAGAGAGCGTTCCATCCTAATTCAAGTATCGACATCCCCATGAAGAATAGGAAAATCAACGGACTATAATGGCAAAGCAGAATGGAGAATACAATCAGCGACACGGAAATCGTAAGAATGGAAGAGGGAAATTCCAATAGGAAATCCTTAATTCTATGATGGTCATTGATCTTCTGCACAAAATCGGAACTCACCTTCCTGTCAAAGAAAGACAAAGGGAAGCGGGCCAGCTTGTTGAGGAAGCCGGTCACCATCCCGATATGTATTTTCAATCCTGTCTTTACCAATAGAAGTTCTGCCACTCCGGATGCCACCAGGCCGCCGGCAGCTACACAAAGCTGTCCCAAAAGTAGAAGCCAAACAAGCCCGAGATCGCTATTGCGTATCCCTTCATCCACAGTTCTCTGCAAAAGAAGAGGCACTATAAAATCAGCTCCCATTATTAGAAGTGTGATCAGAAGTGTGATGACAAAGCTTCGTCTGTGAAGACGGAAGAACTGATAGAGATAGCTGAAAAACTTTTTGAACACATTCTCCCTCTCGAAATGCTGCAGCCCGAAATCCTCTTTTGGCTCAGTCACAATGGCAATTCCCTTCCCTTCACCGGCTGAAATCCAATATGAATTGAAATCATTCTCCTCATATATTATCTTTCCTCTTGCAGGATCCGCCACATGGAATTTACGCTTCTTCTTATCCACCTTATAGAGCACCACAAAGTGATTCTGATCCCAATGAAGAATAGCGGGAAGAGGCATATCGAGACAATACTCCGGAGAGATCTTTACAGCAAACGCCTCCATACGCAACTTACCCAAAGTGGACATGATATCCCTTACCGACATCCCTATACGAGTCATGTCGGTCATCTCTTTCAGCCTGTTCAGCGGAATATTTAGACCGTAATATTTAGAAATCATCCGAATGCAAGTGATCCCGCAGTCGGATGATTCCAGTTGACGATAACATTTGAATAATGTCATATCTAACATAATACTATTTACATAATACTTGAATCTGCGGATCCACCGGAGTTGATATTTATATCCTGATCCACCTTTTTGCCATATCCGAAGGTATATGTCAAGTTAAAACCCACACACCTTCCGGGTGTCCATGACTTTGTGTTACTTGTATAGACTCCTGTAGCAGAATAAGTGGATCTTTCCAGTTCATAATCTTTATGGAAAATATCACCCACTCCGCAATACACATAAAGATTTCCCTGACCGTAAGAAACCCCAAAATTGAAAGCGTCGGGTTGGCGATCCATTTGGTAGCCTACATGATCAACAATATATTTCCTACGACCTCTATATTGCGCTTCCAGACTAAAATTACCTATGATATATCTCATGCTGATCAAGGGCTGGAAGTAGGTATGACTTCGAAAATATCCCTCATTTGTTTTCGTATAACAAATTTTGGGGTAGAAGACCATAGAGAATTTACGTTTAAACAACTTTATACTAACTCTGGGATTAACGTTAAATTCTTTCGTGTTTTTACTATTTCGTTGAAATTCGATTATACCTCCCATATCCTCAGGAGCAGCTTCCATATATTTATATATCATATTCCTATAGAATTCACAGGAGAATATAGATGAAAGCTGCAGCCATTCAAAAGGAAAATAAGAAGCCTCCACACATGCATACCAGTCTGAGCTCGGCTTGAGATCCGGATTTCCCGAAACCCATGTCAACTCATCTTTCTTATAGATCACGGGATTGGATTTTCCGGCAGATATAGGACTTTCAAAGAAATACAGATCTCCACTGACATTCACCTTCTTACTCGGATACCATCGAACGTTGAACGTACATGTTGGAGTGATGTAATTATTCACTATGTCGTCAACATTATAATAACAATATAGGAAGCCCGGTGTAATATCACAACTCAAATTTTTGGAGAGTCTCCAATAAACGCCGACAGAAGTCCTTAAGTCCTCCCGGAATTGTTTGGAACTTGTATTCACACTCCCGGCATAATAAGACCTGAACCATTGGCTTTTAGCATCTACATTGAGCATGAATGTGAGTTTGCTGTTTGGTATGTATGAAAGATTCACTCTTACCGGCAGAGAATTCACTTTTTCAGAAAAATCATTTACCACCGCTGGAGTTTCCCCGAATGTGCTGCTGGAAAACCGGCTGTTATCACCATGAATATATGACCAGCTGCCACTCAAAGTGAACCGATCGGAAAGAACACCAAAATAATCACCGCGAATGGATGGTGAATAAGAATCCGACTTCTTGAATCCCTCCGAGAATTCGGATCCAAATAAATTTTCCGACCAGACACTACTTGAATTCCAGGGGCTTCCCGGATCATGCCTCCAATTAAAACCAATTGTATGAGTGGCCGAAAATTTATCAGTAGTATATTTGGCATTTGCCGCTATAGTGGTATTCCAATCTTCCGAATCAAAATCGGATATAGATTCCTCTCTGATTTCATCATATTTTATTCCATTGTAGAATATATCCTTATAAATGGTCTCACCTGTCCCGTGTGAATTTTTATTCATGATAGACCATGAATTTACACTAATACCATAAGTCATCCTCTTATAACTCAACTTTGAGGCAAGATCATAGTAACCATTAGTCATTGGGAAATTCTGTCGGGCATAAGCGCGAGTCACTCCTCCCACAACATACTTTGCCATCACGAAATTCACAACATTCCTTGCACCGCGGAATCTTGGATCCGACGGACTCTCCATATATTCTACCTTTTTCACGTCAGAAGGCCAGAATGTGGACAAATCTATCTCATTGGCAGGCTCCCCATTTATAAAGATTGACACCGGCTGGTCAGACAATGTCTTGATACTCTCCCCTTCTCCTATCAAGAAAGGGATATTCATCATATCGATAAGACGTCCGGGACTGTTTGAAAGCTGTTTCTCTTTCTTAGTAGGGATAATGTTTATCACACCATTCTCTATCCATATTCTATCGCTCTTCACGACAAGCTCCTGAAGATCAGTCGAAGGTATGGAGTCGTCGGCATACAAACCATTATAGTTACATGTGACAAACAATAAAAAAAGTATGATGATGACTTGAACTGTTTTCATATAAGTAAGAATTTTGTAAAATTTAATTCTTTGATGCACGCGTATGGCTTGATTCCACTTCCGTCGGTTCGGCAATATCAATCGTTGAATCGACTTTCTTTCCATATCCAAAGGTATAGGTGAGTGAAAGGGTCGCGCCTCTCCCGGGATACGACTTCCGTAAATCTGTGCCATATACATTCGAAAGCATCTCACTCTGGGTTTTAAACCTGGATTTAAACATATTCCGGACACTCAAACCTATATTCAGATCCTTCCAGCTGTATCTTGCCGACAGCGAGTATTGATCTGCCTGAGAAACAATCATACTTCCGGATTCCGCCAGCACCTTGTTCTTGCTCTGGTAATCAGCACTCAGATAGAAATCCCCAATGGAGAAGCCCACGCTTGCCGTCATTGAGAAATTTGTGAGTGAGCCGGCATATTCCCCACGTGCTTTAAAAAAACGGATCCTGGGGGCGGCAGTCAACGAAAGCCTATTGTTGAGCAGATAGACCGACACATTTAAGTCTGTCAAGAAATCATCGAAAGGGGAAGCGTTTGCATTTGTCTGAATCACTCCTCCCATCTCCTCCGGAGCCGCCGCATACACAGCATAGACGGAATTCTGATAATGACTATAAATCAAAGAAGGATTTAAAGACAACCGGTCAAAGGGCATATACAGCAATGAATAAATGCCCAAAAGCCTTACCTCGGGCTTTAGGTCAGGATTTCCGGTTACCCACTTCAGGTCACTCAGTTTAGTGAGCACAGGGTTAGTTTCGCCGGCAGACCCCGGAAGGAAGTGGGTGGAAAGGTTTAGATACATAGAAAGCCTTCGACTGGGATTCCAACTTCCGTAAGCATATACTGTAGGATTGGTATGCTTTACTTTCATGTCTGAGAAATGGTATATAGATTGGTTTATCCCGGGGGTAAGAACAAATGTAATCATCGGGGAGGGATACCAGTAGAGAGAAAGCTTTGTGGCCCATTCATCCCTGAACTGATTGCAGCTCTCAGTGCTACTGCCGGAATAATCGGCGCTAAACCAGTGGTTGGATGTATTGGCAGATAACTGAAGGATCATCTTCCGGGTGAGATAATAGTTCGCATAGACCCTCCCGGAAAGAGTGTTGACCTTTTCCTTCATCCCATTCTCTATACGGGGATTGTCGCCGAACTGAGACCAGTCTGCATTATCATTCGATGAATAGGCATAGGCCCATTGTGCACCTATCTCCCATTTCCCGGACAGCTTAATGAAATACTGGCCTGAAAGTTGGGGAGACAGCGATTTTAGTTTTGAAAATGAGGAGAAACTCTTCGAGTTGAACAGATCCTCCGACCATAGGTTTGAGTTAGAGGCATCGGTTATATCATGATTCCATCGTAATCCAAGGGTATGAGTGGCCTTGAATTTTTGTGTGGTGTATCGGGCATTGAAAGCCAGATTGAGGGTAGTGTACTTGTTATTACTCTCCCCGGTGGAGATCTGTTTTATCTCCTCATATCTTTCCCCATTATAGAATATGTTTCTATAGGTAGCTTCTTCTTGTGTTTTATTTGCCGGATTTCTTTTGTTAACCCCGTTAAACAACAACCCGTATGACATTTTTTTATAGTTAAGTTTTGATGAAATACTGTATAAGCCCTGTACGGGTACAGATTGCCTTACGTTAATTTTGGTTACACCCCCAACCGCGTAGTCGGCCACAACAAAATTCACCACGTGTCGTCGGCCTGTATATTGTTCGCCCGTGGGATTAATCATATATTCAACCTTTTTCACTGTCTTTGGCCAAAAGGTGGCAAGGTCACTCTGGGTGGCGGGCTCCCCATTGATGAATATATCGACAGGTTCATCGTTGGAGGTAGTGATGGCATCGTCCTTCCCCTTCAGCATAGGTAGATGCAAAATTTCTATCAGCGACCCCGGACTCGTGGAGAGTTGTTTTTCTTTTTTAGTAGGAATAATATTGATAACACCATTCTCTATCCAGCTCCTCTCACTCTTCACGACAAGCTCCTGAAGATCAGTTGCAGGTATCGAGTCGTCAGCATTGGACGGAAAAAAACTAAAAACGACAAGAGAGAGGGTCATGATTAGGTAGTAACGATGCTTCATAAATATTATGGATATTAGGTATTTGATAATTATTATGGATTTTAAGTATTTGATAATTAAGCTACTTCTAAGAATTAATCTTCAGAAACGATCTGCTTAATTATTTGAATTGACCTTATTAGATATAGTCCAGTCTAAGATACCTTAATCATACTCTCGGCCGGAAGCGAATCGATGAAAGAAGCGATTCTTTGAATTTTTCTTTCCATATAAAAAAACTTTAATATTAATACTTACACTTTGCTTCCTAAACCTAATGCTTAATCTTTCACGTGCAAAATTAATCAAAAAATTTAGAGTGCAAAATGTTTTTGATGTTTTTTTTGAAATTTTTATTCTATTACTCCTGTGGCTTCCCAACCGTCGCCCTCGATGAGGATGGTATGATATTGGGAATCACTCACGGATAGAACCGTATTAAGGCATGGAGAATAAGCCTCCTCGACACCCGCGGCATCATATATATACACCTCCCCTTCAAGGTCGGACGCGCATGATATCTCCACAACTGCACCATCAGAATCATACATCACCTCGATAGGAAGACGCATGGGTGTACGATGTTGGGTCGTCTTTTTGCTATTATTTTTTGACGAAGCCTTAATGTCAATTTTAATTTTCTCACCATACGATGGGAGAAAAAAACTGATTGCGAAAATCAGTATAAAAAGTTTTTTTTATCATAAAAGTTAGTATTAATGTTGATGCAAAAATAAACTTAAAAAAGTTTTTTTCCAAACATTAAAGTTTAACATTTATAATAATATTATATTAGCTATCAGTATGTTATAAAAAAATTAATTTAAAAAGTTTAAATAAGCTCTTAAAAGTTTCACAAGAAAACAATACCTTAATTCACTTTAGTTGAGAGAGTATATATAGACCAAGATTAGTATCATTTTGAGCTAATCCAAGCTTTGTCCTAATTTCACTGCTTATGTTATAATGTCGTTTGGTTTGAAGGTATTCTCCAATCTCATTCCCTTTTAGACCCAAAGCATAAAGACAAACATAATTCATCTCTAAATCTGTGAGACCCTTCTCTTTTAATGATGTCATGAATGTAGGATAAAGCGAGTAGTAAATACTTTTAGTAGAAATCAGAAAATTTTCTTTATCCTTCGTAGTCTGTTGCAACAAAGTATTTGATTGTCTTAAGTGCTTATTACTTGCAGAAAGATGAGCTGCCATGACTGCATTTAATATCTTAAGCCTATCCTTTACTAAATCCTTAAATTCTGAATCAATCTTACTCTGCCTTTTTATGATCTCCGACAACCCTTCTCTTTCTGCAATTAACGATTCTAAATTATCCTTCACTTTCTCAGCATCACTAATAATACTGTCGCGTTCCATCCTTACGGCCTCGTTCGCAACATTTAATTCCAAAATTTCATTCTTTAATCTAATATGTTCTTTTTCGTATGCTTCCTTCTCTGTTGACAGGGTCGAAACTTCAGTCATAAGAATATTATTTTCCCTTAAAGCTTCTTTCCTTTCCAATTCAATCCTATTATTTTCTTGAGAAATTGTATTTAATCTTATTGTAAGTGCAAGTTGTTCTTTTTCTGACTTTAGTTTCTTAATTTCAACCATCCTTAGACGAAGATAGAGCAGTATCACAACAATAATAAGAAACAAAATACAAATAATCGAATAATTTCGTAAGGTCTCTCTATCCTGTCTTTCATATATATTTATTTTTTCCAGATTGTATTTCTTCTCCACAAATAAAACATCTTGCGAAAGAAGAGCTGACACCATTGAATCTGAAGCAGCAATATAATGTTTTAATGCATCTAATGCTCCCTTATAGTCACCATTAGCTTCCAATACATCAGTTTTTATTGCCATATATTTTAACACATCACCATCAATATTTTTAACCGAATCAAAGTATGTTTGTGCAATTTTTCCAATACCTAATTTTGAATACGCGCGTGCCATATCAAGTTTTATATTATCATTCGAGGAGAAACCCTGTAAAGAGTCTAAAAGATTTTTGAGTTCCGTGCCAGAGAAGTACTCCACCCCATAAACTATTTGATTGTGTCGAAATGAATTCCCAGGATCATCAAATTCTCCCAAGGAGTGAATAAGTCCAATTATGCTATCAAGTTTCTCTCTGTTTTCCAACAAATTATAGCCATCTAAAGCATTTAGTAATGCATCTGCTCTTAAATCTGTTCTATCTATGTCCTTATAGATATTTGCAGCCAATAATGCATAATAAGCAGATGCTTCTCCTCGCCTTTGCTGGTAATATAAGCTGCTCATAGCAAAATAAGTACGACCCAATACTATAGAATCGGCAATTACATCCTTTAATTCGTTGGCTTTTAGAAAACATTTCATAGCCTCCTCATCTTCTTTCCTATTTTCGAAGATTCTACCCTGATAATATAGTGTGCGAAGTTTCTGGTCGGGTGTGCCTTTTTTCAGATAATAATCGATGGCTGGTTGAAGCACATCGAAGGTGATGGTATCAATGAAATTCTTGTCGAGCGCCATTGATTTAAGCACTGCATAGCGAGCCTTCTCGCTTCGCGATGACAATGCACCAAGCGATATGGAATCAAGAATCGCGAGTGCGGAATCAGGAGAAGTCTCCATCATCTTTTCAGCTCGATCCATACGTTGTTGAGTCCGAACAGAGGAGCCACAGCCGACAAACTGTGGTATCAGCAACAAAAGAAATATAAGTATGCCGAAGATATTTGAAATTCGTTTCATAAATTTTGCACGTGCAAATTATTTTATGTAAAGTTACATAAAATAATTTGCACGTGCAAAAAAATCGTATAGTATAATAATTTTAGCCTATTATTATTTTTATCATCTCATCACCACGTCGCAAGAGATAAATTCCCGGGGTGAGTTGTTTGATTTCCGATACCTTCGCTCCCAACCGTAATACCCGGCCATTGATATCGAAGAGATCGTATTCAGCATCATCGTCGGTGAAGATTCCGGATACGCCTGTGGTATAACCCACGGTGATTCCACGCACATCATAAGAATCCGGAAGGTCGGTCTCTTCCACCCTTATCTCACATTCTCCGGCATTGACAGGGATAATCCTTACCGTGCCGTCGCCCATGTCCTCGATTCTTGCCACGCTCTCATTACTGCTGCTCCATACCACATCGGGACGTCCCAACTCCTCATGATCATAATCGATTGTGGCTTCCATTCCCGGAGATCCTAAAGCAAGATACTCTGCCGGCATACGAATAGCAATGTTGCGCGGCGGACGAGGCAACACTATAACTTTGCAGACAGCCGTCAACCCCTCGCAGATCACTTTCAATTCACACTCACCGGGCATCAGACCTTCTACTCTCACGCCGTTGGTGAAGGGATAGGCAGTGATTTCCGCTATATCCGGATCGCTCACACTCCATTTCAATTCAGGATAGGCTTCCGTATTGGAGAATGAAGCAGTAACGATTTCGCTCCAACCTTCCACAATCTCCACTTCCTCCTTGTCAAGAGAAAGATCTTCAATCTTCATGGCGCTGACCATGACCTTGCAGGTGGCAGTCAGTTCCGGATTATCGGCTACTTTGACTCTTATCACCGTGCTCCCGGGAGCAACCGCCGACACATATCCGTTCTCATCCACAATCGCCACATTCTCATTCGTGCTCTCCCAGATTAGGAGGGGAATCTCTGCATCAGCCGGCGCAACGACGGGAGTAAGCTTATAAGGCGCGCCTCCCATTCCCAACATCAGATCCTCTTCCGCAAAAGATATTGAACGGATTTCATCCTTATTCCACACCTTCACTACAGCCATATCCATGAGCCAGGGATCCTGAGTCATCATCACGAACACCACGGTAGTGCCCGAAGCATGAGGATGAATCCTGACTTCGTCATTCGAAATCTCCTCAAGAGTGAGAATATTCTCATCACTGACATTCCATGCCAGAAGAGTCTCCGATGCGTTTTCCGGATCTATCACCGCCTTGAAGCTTTGAGAGTCATCCCCTACAATAATATCATTTTCCGGTTGAATAATCTTGACAGACACAGGCTCTATACGGCCCACGCTTATCTCTGCGGTAGCTGTCAGTCCGCTTCCATCGAGAGCAGTGGCACTCAATAGATAGCGGCCGCTTTTAAGAGCTTCTATAGTCACTTTTTGAGAATCATCGGATGGTTCCATCTGAAGTTGAGCGGCAGATGCATCAGTTGACCAACGGAATCGCGCATCGCTCGCATCCAAAGGATCGATAGATAAACTCAGCTCTTTTATTTCACCCTCCATCATTTCGATCATAGGATGCCTCTGCCCTTCTATCAAGATTTCCGTGAGTGGTGTTTCAGCAATCACCTCTATGTCGGCCGTGGCAAACAAATCAGGATTCGCGGCCAGGCTCACTCTCAATTCGGTTTTTCCAATTGAAAGAGGGTGAATAAACGCCTGCCCCTCTTCATTCTCTATGATTTGAGCTATTTCCTCATCTTTAATAGTATAGGTATAAGCCGTAGCGGGGAACACTACCGGAGCAGTGGAGGGGAATATCTCAAGATCGTTATTCATCCTTACCGTGTAACTTTCGCTGTCGGTAATCACTCTCTCCACATCGCCGTCAATTACATAAACCTTAAAGGTTGTCTTTATCTCGTAATTATATTTCACTTCCACCACGGCTTCTCCGGTAGAAATTCCTTTGAAAGAGGCAGACCAGGTATCTTCCGAAACTTCCATCTCCACGTGTTCGCTCCCGGATTTCACAGTCCATGTCAGGTCGCCGGGATTGGCGAAATCAGGCTCATCGGGAATGATACTCATCGTGCTGCTATTACCCGGACATATTTCCAGAAAATCTTTATCACACTTGATGCTCGTGATTCTATCCGCCTGCACCCGAATAGTCATCTTCCCCAACACTTCATCATTACGCATTGCATAGACATCGGTAGTTCCCGGCGAACTGGACATTACCCACATTCCTTCTCCCCATTGTTCCCAAATAATGGCCACCTCAGGATTGCTCGATACAAACCAAACGTCGTTCATCGGAACTCCCTCCGGAATAGTGCTGACACCAAACCATTTATCAATTCTCGGCCCGGAGAAAGTGTATTCAGGATATTTGAATACCACTTCCATCGGACAATACTCTATCACGAGCGGACTTTCCAACTCCACATATTCATCCTTATCTTCCTTTTCCACTCTAACACGGGCTACGAGAGTATATTCTCCCGGCAAGTAACCCTCCACAATCACCGATTCAGGTTTGGCGGAAGGTGTGAGATCAGCTATTGCAAACTTATCCGGATCCTGTTCCTTAATATACCACTCCACTTTTCCGGGGAAAGGTGCTTCCTCCGGCATCCAACTAATGGATATCTCTTTCTCGGCTCCCACGTATGCCTCGCATTTCTCAGGAAGGCTCATATTCTCATAGTAACCGAAAGGACGAATAACGGGTATATCTTTCCAGATGGATGCTGCTTTATATTTTTTTACCGACTCAATTGGAACATAAAGCACCCCTTTCTTTAGCATCTGAGAGCTATAAAAGGGCTCTCTAATAGTTGCGTCATGAGGTTCATTGGGATCTATCGGCGGCTCGGGTGCGAAACAAACAAGTCGATCAAAGGTGGTATATTCAAAAGCGGAATTGTATAATTTTTCAAGAGAGGCCGGAAGCTTGACAATACTCATAGAGCAATGTGCAAACGCATTCGGGCCTATTTCCGTGAGCTTCTCAGCTTTTGACAAGTCGAGTTCTTTGATTTTGGAATATTTAAATGCAGAATTACCGATTTTTGTAACAGCACTATAATCTATCTTGAAATCGGATAAATTTGTATGATAAAACATATCATCAGAAATCTCCGTTATGGGACCGGATCCGGTTAAATCCAAACTCTGAAGGTTGGTACATTCATAGAAAACGCGCCCTTCCATTGTCAATCCCGGACAGTTGGAAAGATTCACTTTCCGCAAACTATTTAACGATTGAAACGTCCAATAAATTCTAAGCCCCCTTTCATGGTCGGAAAGGTCCACTTCAGTGAAGGTGGCCCCATAGAAAGCATTGCTTCCCAGATATTCCAAATCAGGCGTAACATGGAAATCAAGGTTGTTCTTAGTAAATTTTTTGGCGTTATAGAATGCCCGATTCTCTATTCTGCGCAATTTCGGAACGAGGTCAAGAGAAAAAGGAAGGTTTCCGCAATTGTAGAAGGCTTCTGAGCGAATATACATGATATTTCCACTCTCATCTATATTGAATGTAGCCAACGATCCGCAATTATCAAAAGCTTGCGTTCCTATCTCTTCAAGAGCTTCGCATTTGAGATTAACTTCCGACAAAGAGGTGCAGTTATAAAACGTATAGTTTCCGGTGGAAGTCAACGCTCCACTTTCTATATTCACAACGCTCAGCGCTGTATTCTCCGCGAAAACATACTTTCCTAAAGATTTAAGATCATCACTCTTGATTGTGACGCAACCAAACGAGCATCCTCGGAAAGCTTCTTCTCCAATGCTTGTAAGCGATGTGTTTGAACTGAGGTCAAGATCGGAGATAGCTGTCTGATAAAAAGCTTTGTTACCTATAAATTTCAGGTTGGTAGCATTTTCGAGATTTATTTCAGAAAGGAGGCTGCACGACTCGAAACTATTATTTCCAATCCTTTCCAATGCAGGGAGTGAGCCGAAAGAGATACCTTTCAGCTTACTGCACAGGCGAAAAGAATTATCTCCGATGTAACGGAAATAGGGATTGTCGGCTATCTCCAGGTTAACAATGGCATTTCGACCTCCGTTGGTATAGAGGGCATTCGCCCCTATTCCCACTACCCTATATATTTCACCGGCTTCATTTTCTACTTCAGCGGGAATCCGTAGTGTTGACGAAGGCAAGTCAAAGTTAATTCCAAGCTCTACCTCCCGGGTCCCATCATCACTGCTCAGAGTGTTATAGTTCAATCCCTCATAACTGATGGTAACGGCTTCCGACAAGCCCACCCCCAAAAAGAACTGAACAATAAAGAAAAGTATTCGTATATTATGAGTTTTCATCTTTCGGTTATTTAAAATTTCCTATTATGGTTTTTCTCACGCCATTCTTATCCGCAATCAGATATACTCCGGGTTCGAGATTCTCCAATTCCGATACCTTGATATTCTCCCGCAGAAGGAATCCGGTTACGGTATATACATCCACTCTCTTCTCCTCCGCTGAGATATCCTTAATCTCGGTGGCTATGTCATTTACCGAGAGCAGATAGTAATCATTGATGTCTGGGTGATCCATATGCTCGACGCGTATCATGGTATCGCCGGCACGCAATGGAGTGATGTCGGCATAACCATTCTCTTTAGGCTTGATAGTGGCTACACTTTCATCCGAAGATGTCCATTGTAGTTTCGGAGAGAAATAGTAAGGATCGAGCACCGCTCTCACCTGATGCGTTCCATCCGTCAGATCCACTTCATCATAATTACGCTCTATTTTAATACTGTTTAATACGATCTTACCCACAATAACCTCACAACTTGCCGATATTCCGGGATCGCTTTTCGAAGTGGCGGTGATGAATGTGGATCCCTCTTTAAGAGCATAGAAACCTGCTTCTCTGGAATTGATATCAGTCAGAACTTTCACAATCGAAGTATCCTCCACACTCCATTCCATCTCCACCTCAGCTTCGGCCGGATCCAATGTTGCCGTCAGGCTGAATCTTTCTCCCGGAGCAATATGCACCTCCTCTTCCGACAAAGATATTTTGTGATCGGGCACCACTCCCTCTATCGGGCGAACCTGCACATAGCAATGAGCCGAAAGATGTGATCCGTCGGTGGTATAGGCAGTTATTACCGTTTTTCCCACTTTCAGGCCTCTCACATTTCCTGCCTCGTCCACAGCAGCTATCTGAGGATCATTGCTTTCCCATCTTAGACTTCCAAGATCTGCATCCGCCGGATCGTAGCTTGGATGGAGTGTGGTTTCAGTGCCTGTAGTGAGGGAATAGAGGCTTTCATCAAAACTTAATTTAGTGAAAGGCACCACTGAATGAACGGCGACAGTCATCTCATCCCTTATTTCGGGATTATTCTTATCATATACCGTGAGCTTGGCGCGTCCGGGATTAATTCCGGTGAGATATGCTTTTCCGGAAGCGGATGTTGTCACCTCAAACACCCCACTGTTGCCTGTTTCCCATATTAATTCAGCCGGTAGGGCATTGGCCGGAGTTATGGTGGCTTCCACTTCTTCGGCATCTCCGTGAAGAATGAGGGAGAGTGATTCCCTATCGAGAGAAATGGATTCCAACGCTACATCAGTCACCTTCACGGGCACTTCCTTGATCAGGCCGGTACCTCCATCGGTGGAGACAGTCAGCACACAATCTCCTGCAGCAAGACTGCGTATTTTTATGCTGCGTAAATCCTCACTCTTTTCTATTTCAATTATCCCATCTTTATCGGTTTCCCAACTTATGAGTTCAAGGTCGGCTTCTTCAGGAATAAGGGATATTATGGATAAAGTCTCCTCACCTTTACCGTCAATAACGATATTTTCACCGGATAGATCCATTGCCTCCACAGGATGGGAAGTGGTTACGGTGACCGGGCGGAAAGCATACTTGGTGCTCGTGCCGTTTACACAAACACGGAGATTAGTGGTACCTATCGACTTCGGCTTGAGCTCCACACCTTTCCCCTCACTTGATACGACCTCAAGCAACGACTCATCGTCAACCGACCATACAGCTGAATACACAGTGGCATTCTCCGGAACGGTAACGAGATTCAATTTTATATTTCCATCCGATTTCTTGAAATTATCGATGTCAACGGGAACAGATATCGCTTCAAGACGCACCGGCTTTACGATTACTTTAATCGTCTTTGATAACTCGGAATTTCCTTCGGGTGATACCTTAATCTCAACCTCTCCGGGACGAAGAGCCTTGAGTTTCATAGTTTTCTTATCATCGGTAGCTATTAGTTCAGCCACAGGTGCATCCTTTGGGGAATTGATAATCTCCCAATTGAATCCCGATACGTATGCAAACTCCGGTTCGTAGCTCACACTCAAAAGCTGCTCGGTGCCATCGTCCATCTCAGACTTCTGAGATTTCAGAGAGAGGAGATCCAATTGAGCGTTCACCACCTTAATTTTAGTATGACATAACTTTTCCTGGAATTCCTCGTCTCCCACTATCCATGCCGCATAGTTTACATCTTCAGAGTCAACGAGACCTTTAATCTTAAATCTCAAGGTGAAAGGCTTTACAAGATGATCCGCGTCAAAATTAGGGATTCCATTCGGCCAGAATATTCTCTCAGCAGAAGCGTTGGCCGGCTCCGGGATCAGGGTTATATCCGCATACTCGTCAGCCACAGAGAAAATATATTCATCCTTCTCAAAACGGATTGATGTGGGTTTTACCGGATTAACCGAAACGTTTTTATTATCAAACCATCTTATATTATGATTGCCTTGAAGGGAATTTATATTCTGAGACACGTTTATATTGAATTTTCCCGGCCATTTACCCATAAACACTGCACTTTCCCCACTTCTATCGCGCGTGAGGCTATATAGCGGATTTTCATCTGTATCATAGTCAAAGGGGAGGTCCAGATTAGCAGATGCCTGGGTATATTCAGAAAGGTCGTAGTCTATGTACCAATTGGTAAACATAGTTGACGGAGGAGGCGCACAGGATGGTTCCCATTCAAGTCTCAAGTTGACAGGGTCTCCGTTATTACAATCCTCCTGATCGATAATGACTTTGACATTTCCAACTGTTCCCATCGGATATATCCCTATCTCACTCCAAGGGAAAGTGTCGGAATAGGTTTGCATCACGGATTCCTCCACAATAAGGATTCCCTCTGCTTTGGTTGGCTCGGAAAATATGCTTTCGCTCCCTGCCACCACAGGAGGAACAAGGGCATCCGAGACAATATATTTAAGATTCTGACATTCAGTGAATGTCTCTACTCCTACGGAAGTCACCGCCTCCGGTAAGAGGATCTCAGTGAGGCCACTTCCCTTAAAACAGCGGTCGCCTATCTTCTTCAATCTCCGGCAATCCTTCAGATTCACTTTCTCGAGCCCGCTGCACCCCAGGAAGGCTTCCTCCCCTATCTCTTTGAGCATAATACATCCCGAAAGATCTATCTGCTTTATTCCGGGGCTATTACTGAATGCTCGATCTCCTATTGTAACCAGGTTACGGCTCTCCGACAAGTTCAAGTTTTCTACTTCCAACAACGGATTGTCGGAAAAAGCGTTTTCGCCTATCGCTTCAAGCTCAAGGCACCCTCCGATTTTAAGCGTTTTCAAGTTCTGGAATCCGCTGAAAGTATTTGCTGCTATCTCTTTAGCTCTGGCGTCTGAGAAATCTGCATATTCAAGAGCCGGCATCTCGGATGCTTTAATTTTCATCCCATCGATAAAGAGGTTGGGGCAGCCTCCCATCAAGAGATTTTTCAATCCTCCCGCATAAGTTATTGCTCCTGCAGAGGTAAGCTCCGGACAATTGCTGCAATCAAAAGTCTTGATTTCATTTCTTCTCATGAAAGGAACCGTACCAATAGAAGTCAATGAGCTCAGATCTGAAAGATCCAAGACAGCAGGCAATGAATAGGTACCCACTTTTGATACTCCCAATATCGCATTTCCGATGGATGTCAGAGATTGGCACCCTTTCACGCTGAAATTTTTTAATGAAGAGTTACCATAGAAAGCATAATTCCCTATTTTCGCAAGTTGAGTGAGGTTTGATAGATCTACGGAAGTAAGTGAGTTATAGGCCAAGCTGTAGGTTCCAATATACTGAAGAGGAGAATCAGAGGGTAAATCGAGATTTCCCTTTATGCCACAGTTATAAAACGCATAGTCCTCTATTCTTTCCAAATTCCTGAACACCGGCAATTCAAAACTTAACTTCTCACAATCCCTGAAACACTCTTCCCCAAAAACTTTTACGTTTGTAAGACCGTCAGGATTTATCGACTCTAAAGCATGAGAATATTTAAAAGCTTGCTTACCAATTCTTTCCACCTGTCCCACCGGCAAAACAACAGTTGTTAATGCTTTTGCTGAATTAATCACGTCATATACCAGATTATCAGGTATCTCTTTCAAAGGAGCGGAGGGGTGAAACACAATACTCTCTATTCCCATCCCACAAAATGCCTTGGCACCTATTGAGGATAATTTCGAGCAATTGGAAAAATCCAATTTAGTCACAGATTGTTGGCCATAGAGAGCACGTTCTCCTATACTTTCAAGGTTGACACACTTAGTAAAGTCAAGGTCCGGCGCAAGGGAACCACTTGACCCTCTCTCATCACATCTGAATGCATCTTTACCAATTTTCTTCAGGTTGATTAATCCGGACAGGTCTATGGATTCGAGTTTAATCTCTTTGGGAAAATAGAACACCGAATCCCCTATATATTCAAGATTGGTGGCTCCTGACATGTCGATATGACCCATTCCATTCCAGTAATATTGAATATCGGTTATTCTCGCTCTTGATGAAATACCAATGACTTTATAATATACAGGGTTCTTTCCTCCTTGCGTGACAGTAGGAGGGATTACCAAGTATCCCGCTCCTTCGTAGCTTCTGAATTTTACAATCTCGCAGGTCTTATTCGTTTCAGATAAAACCTTGATGTAAAAATCAGACATAGTTAATTCTTCTCCGTCACTTGCATAAACCGCAAAAGAGAAGAATAGGGATAGAATCACCAACAGGAGCTCCCTCCCTTTATTATGAAAAAGTTTAATAATTTGTTTCATACATATTGCAATAATGTTAGTTACTTAAATAAGCAGCTCCTGCCCAAGTAAACAGGAGCTGCGCACAGATGATTAAGGTTGTATTGTCTGTTATCATCCCTGAGGAAGAGCAGATGCCTATACTCCAGGGGGTCAGCTAAGTAAATCAGTATTTTAGTTTGAAGGATTTTCCGGCAGCGGTTACAATGTAAGTTTCACCTTTCTGAAGCTTCAATACATTTATGCCACTCTTCGCGGCCCCTTTATATAGGATAGCTCCATTGAGACTATACACTGCTATAGGAGCACCTTCCTCAACATTAAGAAGTTCTATTCCATCATTATTTTTTCTCCAGCTGAAAACATTGGAAGCAGTTTCGGCAATCCCACTCTCGGCAACCTTCACAAACTTGAGACGTGCCTCAGTCTGAGCCTCGTTCATAAAAAGATATATATCATAATAGCCGGTCATATCCACCTTCACAAAACCCACTTCCGGCTCTGCATCAGCAGTGAAAAGAGTGGTTTCCACCTCATCTCCGGTCAAAGCGGCTTCTTCAGAATCCTTCGGCCATCCGAAATAGAAATAGTAACCACCGATTCTTACCTCTTTTACATTATCCATCAGCACACGAGTATAGACAGCTTCTGTATCACCGGAGATTCGGTCTGCCGTATAGCTCTTTAAAGTTTCTTCTTTAGTAGTAAGAGTGAAGGTATATATCGGATACGTCATACGATTAATCTCACCATCCATTGACAGTGTCATGTTATGAAGGTCAAGCTTCAGCTTCACGTCATGAGCCTCGAATGCATAAGGGAGCGCCGGATTATAATTGAAGTAACCGCTCTCTATTCTTACCTTGCAAGGCTCACCCGGCACGAGAGCACCTGAAGCGGGACCAAACCACAAGTGGATGTCTGTATCAGGAATATATCCTTCAAACTCGCCTCCATTGATGGCAAAATCCGACTTAAGGGTTTCACCCTCCCATTCATATATACCCGGGGACACGCAGGTCATTTTCAAAGATGGGTCGGCAAGCTCATCACCGGAGTGGTATAGGTAAAGATCTCCGGTATAGTTGGCAAGCTCATCGGGAATCACATAGTCGGAGAATGATACCGTAGCACCGGAGAAATCTTCGGCATATTCCACTGTAATATTATATGTTCCGTTCAGTCCCTTGGCAAACGCGGTGAATTCGGGATTAGCTACAAGATCCACTTTCATGTTTTCAGGAGTGGCAGGAGTGCCATCTTTGGTGGCCCAGCCCATCTCAAGATGAGAGTAGGAGTCGTAGAGGTAGAATTCGAAATCACCGTTGATAGGAATCTCACGATAGACAGTTGTATAATAATCTTTCATTTTCGGAGAGTAGTTACCTGCAGAGGAAATCAGGACAGCCCTTTGGGAAGAAAATTCATAATCTTTGCTCTTGTCAAAAGTGAGTGTGGCTTTATCTCCTTCAAAATCCACAACTATATTATATACGGCCTCAAAATCAGCCTTTCCATAAAAAGCCTCGAAAGCATGGGGCACACCTGTGAAATAAAGGTCAATGGAAGGATTCTCTTGGTTGGCTACTGTATTATCGTTTTTAGCATAATACCAATATCCGTCACCTTCCCAGCTCTGAAGCATCAGATTATCTCCGGAGTGCACGGGCACATTATAGAAAATAGTCTGATTCTCGTTTTCTCCGGGTGTCGGGAAATATGTCGCCAGACTCGACTCACCTATAAAGAGATAAAAACTCATATATTCCGGCATTTCACCATCGGCTCGTGTAACATTCTTGTTCAGATCGGCAGGGGCCTTATTGTATAGGCCGGCAGGAGCCTTCGGAGAAGAGACTTTCTCGCCTACGGTTATTGCGCAAAGTCCGGGGAGGGCACTTAAAACGCAAAGGGTGAAAAGAAGTAACGTTTTTTTCATAGAAGGTTGTTTTTACAGTTGTTAGTAATTTGATCTTCAATTGCAAAGTTAAATCGAAATTTTCATTTTACCCCCCCCGATTGTTAAATTTTGTTAATATTATTTAATGTTGCACCTATTATTATTTTTATGTTATGATGTTTAAAATGAATTGTCTGGAACGATTTAACAAAGTGCAACCCCTCCGTGGTCCCGTCCAATTTACCAAATGAGGCGATTTCAACCCTGGAAGGGTTTCCGTCCAACCTAACCGGGGGTTGGCGAGGTACTAGCCTACCCCCGGATACATCAAAAGTCGATCTCAACCCAGGAGGGGTTGCCGTTTATTACTCAGGCAGAAAAATCAATATTATGTTACGGCAACCCTTCCAGGGTTGAGTCCGACGCAACCGGGGAGACCGGGGGTAATCGCCCCGAGGCGATGTAACCCCCGGTTAGGTTAAAAGGCAACCCTTCCCGGGTTGTGGGGGTATAAAACATATACTATTGATCATTAATCGGCCCCTCCGGTAAAAAGACTTTCTGCGTCAGTTCCTGTCGGTTCCTGCCGAAAAAAGTTCCTGCGTACGGACTCTTTAAATTCCTCAAAAGAAAAAGACGAATCCGTACGGAGAAATTTTCGGGCTGCGCCCACGCAGATCAAGCAGAATTTGCGCAGAAAAGTCTTATCAAAATATAATTGTGAAATACCGGCTTCCTTACCCCCTCCGAGAAGAAAATGTATCTTTTCCGGGGTAGAGGATATATCCGGAAGTGGTTTGAACTTCCATTCTTATGAATAAAACTTAAATAATAAGGTTTATTTTATAA
>CAMWUJ010000029.1 GCA_947177405.1 uncultured Porphyromonadaceae bacterium
CCTCTTTTTGGCTAAAATCTCGAATCTCTTCAGTCACAGCGCAGAGGCTGCTCCTTCAGAGATTCAAGATTTTATCTCAAAAATTGGCCGCCCTGCATTTAACATTTTTTATTGGATGGAGTCTTAGATTTCACTTCACCAAACGTCCGAAAAGGGAGTTGAACTTCTCTTCGAGCAACGACACAGCTTCAGGACGGGAGGTGCCGACAGGCACAGGAATGATACCGGGGTGAGAAGGCGAGGTCTGTATCACCGCGCTCTTGACGGCTGCCAGCCATCGATAACGCTCTTCGACACTCAAATCCTTGGCCGGCACATCATTGCGCTCAAAGAGATCGAGTTGGATTGCAAGGCGTTTCATATCCACATTCCGCAGACCTGCCTGAATCCTGTCGTCATCCAGATGCAGAGAGCATCTCATCCATCTGAAGCGTTTCGACATCATCATCAATCCCACATTGAGAAATTCGCCGCGTTCGATATCAGGCACATACCGCAACAGGCAGTATTCGTAAATGATTTTTTCTTTCTCCATCATTTCAACAGGTTTCGTTGGCGAATTGCTTCCTGAGTAAATATGGCACTTTCGGCAAGCCTTTCGGTGAGGAAGGTACGATATTGATTCCTGCGATCCTCTGCCGAAAGAGAATCGCCTTCTTCAACGAGCCAATCCTCGGGGATAAGATCTACGATTTTATTCAATGTGCGGGGAGTGATTGCCTGTCTCATCAAGGAATTGGCTTCCTCAAGACGTGTGGCGTATGGAAGCAACGCATGGCGTGATATATAGGGGAACGGATCGCGGGCGGCCACAGAGGGGTCCTTCCCGGAATGATGGAAATAAAGGGAGGCCCCATGATCTATGAGCCATAATTCATTATGCCACATCATCATGTTGGGATTTAGGCGTGTCCGGTCCACATTGGTGAGAAAAGCGTCCATCCATACCAGTTTGGAGGCCGTGAGTTCATCCACACTGTTCACCGCCGGGTCGAAAGTGGCGGCTCCGTCAAGAAAATGCATTCCGAGATTCAATCCTTCGGATTTCCGAAGAAGCTCCTGCACCTCCTCATCGGGCTCCGTGATGCCAAAAGCGTTGTCAAGATTGAGGAGCACAAGCTCGGGAGTCTTGAACTTGAAGGCTTTTGCCACAAGTCCTCCCACAAGCTCCGAGATGAGCGCCTTTTTCCCATGTCCGGCTCCCCGCATCTTTATCACATAGCGGAAGCCATCGGCTGCCTCTCCAAGAAGAGGCAACGATCCTCCTTCCCGCATCGGAAGTATATATCTGGTCAATTCTTCTTCCCTTATTTCCATATCCGTATATTCTTATCCTATCATTTTTTATTCTATCATTCCTACGTATTCTCCGTATCCTTCCTTATCCATATCCTCCAAAGGGATAAACCGCAAAGAGGCGGAATTTATGCAATAGCGTTGTCCCCCTTCGGAGATCGGGCCATCGGGAAAGACATGGCCTAAATGCGAACCGCTTGAAGCCGATCTCACTTCGGTGCGGACGCGCCCGAATGAGGTGTCTGTGTGCTCTGTCACAAGATTCCGGTCTATAGGGCGTGTGAAAGCCGGCCACCCGCATCCCGAATCGTATTTGCTTGATGAGATGAAGAGAGGGGTGCCGTCGGTGATATCCACATATATACCTTTACGGAATTCATGGTCGTATTCATTCGTGAATGGACGCTCCGTGGCACCGTTTTGTGTCACTTCCCATTGCAGCGGAGTGAGACGATCCCGCAATTCAGCCTTACGTTCTTTAGTCTGTTTCCTATTTCTCACCTCCTCAAACAGTGCCGGATCCACATGGCAATAACCACCCGGATTCTTGTACAGATATTCCTGATGATAAAGCTCGGCGGGATAGAAATTTTCCAGCGGTTTCACCTCAACTGCCAACGGTTCGGAATATCTCCGCTGCACAGCTGCCACAAAAGCTTCTATCACCGGAAGATCCGCAGGATCGGTGTAATATATACCGGTCCGGTATTGGGTACCGATGTCGTTTCCCTGACGGTTGAGCGTGGTAGGATCGATGCTTCGGAAATAGATTGAAAGGAGTTCGGTCAGGCCCACTTTCATATCATCGTATATAATCTCCACCGTCTCGGCAGCTCCGGTACGCCCGGTGCATACCTGCTCATAAGTCGGATAAGGCACCCGGCTGTTGGCATACCCGGCGGCAGTTTTCTCCACGTCCTCAACTAATGAAAAGAGATGGTCTGTTCCCCAGAAACATCCTCCTGCAAGATATATTTTCTTTGTCATTATCTGATTCTTTAAGTTACTCCTTGGTTAACTCCTAACATAATGCGGCATCTCTTCTGGAATAATCATCGAAAGCTCCACAAGCCCTCCGAGGGATCCGTCCTCCTTATGCCATATAGTTTGATAAATCATCTTTTTCACTCCATCTTTCCATATAGTGTAGGCATTCGAGCCCCCCTCATTCAAAAGACGGCGGATTATCTCCTTTGATCGGTCGTTATGGTAATCCATAATGTTATGACCTATCAAGTCTCCACCTCCCCGTTTGGCAAAAGTCTGGCGTGAACGCTCGTTCATATAAATGATGCGGCACTCGGTATCAACCACCGTTACCGCACAATTCATTCCAAAAGCCCATTCGGGCATGATACCCTTTTCCATATATTTAAAATTAAGATTTCTACATCCGGTATTATCTCATCGGTTTGCTGTGATTCTTTAATGCAAATTTACAAAAATTTCCACGCTTATCCCCTTATCACCGTAAATACCATATACCCTATATACAGAAGCGTGAGGATAACACCGAAGCCACGACCAATACTCTTATTTTTAGATATCAGAGGCACCAGCCATAACAATGCCGAAGCACCTACGAGCGTGATGAAATCCACAAATCCGATTGAATCGGCTTTCAATGGTATCACAAGAGCACTCAGCCCGACGGAAAGGAGCGCATTGATCACACATGAACCAACTATATTGCCTAATGCTATGCCGCTTGCTCCTTTTACGGTTGCCGTAACAGATGTAACAAGGTCAGGCAGCGCATTCCCTATGGCGACTACGGTCAAGGCTACCATCCCCTGACTCATACCGACTTTGAGAGCCAATCCGCTTGCACCGTCAACAACCCAGTTTCCGCCGACAACCAAAGCCGCTAAGCCGGCCACTATCATAAGCCACGAAAACCATTGTTTCTTTCTCAACTCCGACACTTCCATCTTCAAGACGCTTAACTCCCCTTTTACAGTATGAGATGAGACTATTCCGGCATGGTTGTTTTGATTTTCATGAGAAGTTGACGGAGTGTCAGCAAGGTCGGGATCAGGAAGCGTTTTCTCCTTTTTAGAAGAGAGAATCATGAACCATATATAGAATATGAAAACCACAATCAGCATGATTCCTGCCGAGCGGTTTACGATGTTATGGTCCATACCGTCAAAGAGCACGCTATCCCCGGCTACCCATAAAGCCACCGAAGCTATCAGCATAATAGGGAGATCCTGATAAAGCATCACACCACTCACTTTCATTGGTCTCACGATACACATTATACCAATCACCAGGAGCAGATCGAATGTATTGGATCCGATCACTTCTCCGATAGCCATCGCAGGTTTATTCTCAAAAGCGGACTCAACACACACCACCATATCCGGGAGTGTGCTGCCCAGAGCAACCACAGTGAGCCCTATAATAAGATTTGACACCTTGAATCTCTTGGCGACTGCAACCGCCCCGTCGGTGACATAATTGGCACCGAAAACCAATAAAACAAGGCCTGCAAGAAGAAATAGAATATCGTGGAACATAGTAGTAATGTCGTTTTTAGTAGTGTATTCTTAAAAATAGTAAGATTTATTGACTTTCTAATTTATCAACATACGATAAAAACAACTGGTTCAGAATTCCCTTTTAGTCCATTATTCGGGTAATGGTTGGGATTTATAAGAATCCTTACTATTTTTGTATTAAGCAAGGATTGACACCTCATCCTTTTTGTTATCGTGAGCCGGATATTTTATATATTTTTTATCTATGGGAAATAGAAAAAGTTTTGATCATAATGCGTTGAACAGACTCAGGACCGAAGTGGAACGATATGTGTCGCTCAATCTGTCGTCTCCTGCCGACTTCATTTTCCTTAGCGACCGACTGCGTGAGGAAGGTCATGGATATGTCAGTCCTACCACCCTTAAACGTGTGTGGGGATATATTGCGGATAAAGGTGAAGATTATATTCCGAGTAATTATACACTCCGATCGCTTTGCGGTCTGTTAGGATTCAAAGACTGGCCCCAATATTGTCAAGACACCGCCTCAATACAATCAGCTGAATATACAGGACAATTTGTGGAAACACGCTTTCTGCCTCAGGATATAGAAATTTCTTTATTCTGGCCTCCCAACCGAAATATAAGGTTGCGTCATATCAAACCTTCCCTCTTTGAAGTGATCGAGAATGAAAACTCCCGGCTGCATATTGGCGATGTGGTGGAATGTGGATGCTTCACGCAGCATGCCCCGGCCTTCTTCAGGGTGTTTCGCCGTAATGTCGAGCCTCTCTCATATATTGCGGGGTCAGCTCAGGGAGTATTGTTCGTGGTTCATTCTGACTCTCCATAATCATCTATCAGCTTCTTTACCGGGTCACCATCGATTTTATTGGTTTCCCGATACATGTGATTCCACAATGCCTGGGATGCCTGTGTAACCTGTATCCGCGTAGCACCATACCCTTCCAGCTCTTTTCTCAGTTTCTCATCCAATTTGTTTTGCTCTGCTGCTCTTCTCAACCGCAGATCGGATGATTCCAAATCATAGGAGATTTTTCCGTAACGGGCTATAATCCTGTCGGAGACCTCCACGTATTTCGCCACTATACTGTCGAGGCTGACATTGCGTTGCTCCCTAATCACATATTCAACCACTTTATCCTTCGATTCCTTCTCCGTGATAACCGGTTCAGCATCTACTTCAGGGATAGCCTTCACAGGTGGCAAAGCTTTTCCGGTTTCTACTCTATCACTATCTTGATTCTCAACATCGGACATTTTCTCCACTACTGTTCTTTCCGCAGTGTCAGTGTGAGCTTTTTCTTCAGCCGATGAATTTCGCAGCAATAAGAAAACTCCACCTCCCAACAAAACTGACCATGCTAATGATATTCCGGCAAGGAGATATATTCTCTCCCGGTTCTTCCGACGCACCGGGTCGAGCTGACGGGCCACCCGTTCCATGTCCGGACGATCTGTTGGCTCCTCGGAAAGACAAGCATTCCTGAGACTTTTAAAACGCCTTTCGGGAAGAAGATCCTCAAGTATCTTGCCAAAAGAATATACATCACTCGCCCGGCTGCCCGTGGATGCTTTCTGCTGTTCGGGCGCACCGTAAAGCTCAGTACCGGCTGCCTTCTTATACATCACAAAATCCTCGGAATCTCCGTTGCCGAAATCAATTATCTTGGAATAAGAATCTCTGCGGCCTATAAGAATATTATCGGGCTTTAGGTCGCGATGAATAATGCCGGAGTTATGAATGGCAGCAAGTGTTTCCGCTATCTCAAACGCAATCTTTTCTCTCTCGCGGAGTTTTGGAAGTTTATCTTTTCTCTCGGGAGATTCGGCAAGGTAGCTCTTCAATGTGATCCCATCCAGATACTCCATTACTATCACCGGCCCGAACTCCGGATGTTGCTCAAACCCATAGTATCGCACCACTCCGTGGTTCTCGGCACGCAAACCGAGAAGATACTCTTTGCGCAAGGCTGCGACCTCTTCAGGATGATCAAGCAATTCCTCGGAAATACCTTTCAATACCACCCGACGACCATCTCTGACCATTGCACGCAACACTCTGCGAGGGCGGCGACTTATTATCACCACCTCCCCGCCTGTGGCAGTGTTCTCATTCTCTACAATGAGAGAAACCGGGGTATCATATCTAAAATCCATGATCAAACCTTACAAGGGAATCTCTTTAAAGTATCGGTTTAAAACGGGACAGGAGATTCAAAGGAATAATGAATCCCGTTTATGGGAAATTGAAATTCTATCTTCCAGGCATGGAGATGAAGTCGTCGGGCGCCCTTTCCTCCATTCTTTCCATAGAGTCGATCACCTGCAATCGGCATCCCGAGACCTTCTTGGGATGCGGCATGAACCCTGAGCTGATGCGTGCGCCCGGTATGAGGATGAAAGATTATGCGACTCCTCCCTTCCGACACGCCAATGAATTCATATTCGGTCAAAGCTTCCTTCCCCCCTGAATAGTTCACTCGCTGTCGGGGACGGTCAAGCCAATCGGGAGAGAGCGGCAACTCCACAATTCCTCTTTGAGGGATATCCTGCAGGGTATAATCACCTTCCAATTCCGCAATATATGTTTTTGTCACTTTTCTCCAGGCAAAAAGCGACTGCATAATCTTATAATTATATCTTCCGAATGTGGCTATAACCAATCCTGAGGTATCCTGATCAAGACGATGCACAGTCTTCACTTCGCGATCCGATCCGTATCTCTTTTCCAACCATTGCTGAAGGGAAATTGAGATTCCTTTTCCCGGCACCGATAACATTCCGGCAGGCTTATCCACCACACAAAACCATTCATTCTCGTATATGATTCTCGGAACCAGATCAATGGTGGACGATGATTCTTCATCTAAGGGAGGGTTGATGGAAAGTCCTTGCAGCATCCAGTTTAGAACCGGCAGACACTTTCCGCGACACGCAGGATAATAATCTCCATGTCGTCTCACCTCTCCGGCTTTTGGTTTCCCATACCAATACTCGGCTATAGACACCGGTTCCCATCCTCTAAGATATGCTGCCTGCAACAACTTCGGTGCACAACATTCCCCGGCGCCCGAGGGGGGAATTTTCATTGAGGTTTCCGCAAAGATTTCACTTAAACTCTTGTTTTCTCCCCGCGAGTTGAGCAGTTTGAAATTCGAGAACAGCCATTGCTGCAATGTTTCCGAATCACGACGTCGTTTCTCCTTCATCGACGCAAGACGAGCTTCTGCTTCTTTGAGCTTACCGGCAAAGGGTTCAAGTTCTGTCTTGACCTGTTTCTTAAACCTATGGAGCTCCGCCTTCTCATATTGGCTCTGACGTATCATCCGAGCCAAGTCAGCCTCATCAGCAAATCCGGTCTCTCTTATCCTTGTCCTCTCCAATTTTGACAACCGGTTTCTCTCTTTCATATCGGAAACCAATGTCTCAAGCCGGTCTTTCTCCTTTTCGTAGTCCTGTTTAATCTTTAAGAGATAAGTCTCTTCAAAATCAGCGATATCTTTATTTTGGCGAGAGATATATGATTCGTTTGTTTTGAAATATCCGTCAGGATCAAGATAATCGAACACCGGACCCACAAAGCCGGGATAATTAAACCCATGATCGCCCAGCTGTCCGGAGAAAGCATACATGGTGTGCTTCTTCCCCTCCTTATCTTTGGCGATCATCACCCCAAGCATCTTTCCCGCCTCCAACTCACGACAAAACAAGAGATCCGCCGAATCTCCTCTATTTTTAATGGTCTCTATGCCGGCAACCAATTTATCAAAAGCCTCATCGCACTCACTGTCGGGTATGTAATCAAAAGGATTATTCATAGAAAATGACTGCGTTCTGTGACAGATTTATTTGCCGGATATGATTATTCCTTTCATGTTTAAGCGTCTGTAATTTTATAAATTCATTATTTCATTGAGAGGCAGCCCTGTAAACCTACTTATCTCTTCGATCGACATTCCCTGCTGTTTCATTGATAAAGCCATACTTTCCATAGCTTCAGCACGGCCTTTAGCAAGTCCCTCGGCAAGTCCTTCTGCCCGTCCCTCGGCACGTCCCTCGGCAAGTCCTTCTACCCGTCCCTCGGCAAGTCCTTCTGCACGTCCCTCGGCACGTCCCTCGGCAAGACCTTCTGCCCGTCCTTCATCTCGCGCCGTGTCAAGCACATCATTCTGAACCATTATGGCATCTATATGATCATAGTAAGCACGGCGCTCCTTCGGGCTCATGGAAAGGACACGAAGCTTCTCCCTGACCTGTTGGAGGCCGGGAGTGCGGGTGTCTTCCTTGATCTTTCCGTCCTTCAGATAAGAAAGCCACTCATCAAGCGGATTTAAAGGTATCTTGTCGTAGGCGTTGACCCGTATCAGATAATACTCGGGGAATACCTCCCTCGGAAGATGGGGGACAATCACGCCCTCTTCCTTGGTATTGACCAAGAGGTCGTTGCCTGTATGAATCCCCTTGAATACGGTCTGTCCATGATATACATAATCATCTCCCTGTCCATAGTCGCAATAAAGTATGCTTATGGAATAGACCTTCTTGACCTGATCGTATTTATCACCTATGTGGATATGCTCGGTGATGGCTTTGCACGACCCGAAAAGAATGCGCTCCAGATAATAGAGTTGGCGAGTGAGCTGAACTTCAACTATGATGATGTGGCTCTTGCTGTTCTTGGCCTTGATATCAACACGATTGAACTTGTCGCGGTCGTTTTCTTGATTCGACTCGCTCTCGAGGAGCTCCTCTATCTTGATCTCCTCTCCCAGCAAAACAGAGATGAGTCCTTCGAGAATATCGAAATTCGCCTTATCCCGAAGTATATGTTTTATCGCCCAGTCGAACCTTATATACAGATTGTCATCTCCCATAAGAACTGCTTTTTAGTGGTGTCCTTTTTATCACCACAAATATAATATTTTTTCTCCGCTATTACAAATTATTAAGACCTTAAATTCAATAAAATAGATTGATGCCGGACTCGCAACTGCAACTTCGGCATCAATCTATTTTATCGAATTAAATCTTTTTACTCTGCATATAGATTCTCCTCCTGCTGAGGGATGAATTCATCTACCAATTCACTGATCTTTTTCATATCCGGCTTCTTGGCCGCTGCATCAGTCAATGTCCATACAGGATAGAGTTTGGGATCGGATGCAGATTGGAAATCTGCTGCATCCTCCGAATAATCCCCATCTTCCACCGCATCCTCTTCAATGGCGTAGTCACTGAATGCGATAGACCGATCGGCATCATCATGACGCTCGATACCCACCAAAAGAGTAGTAGGAATTACGCTTATCTGTGGATCCTCTCCATAAACTTCAGGATTTTCAATAACTTCCGCCACCTTTGCGGCTATGATATCTGTAAGTTCTTTACGTGTCATAAGATTTTGTTATTAATATTTTTAATTCCTATTCTATTAACATTTGACGTAATGAAACAGTTCTTAGCCTTATAAAACATATAAAAATCGGGAGTTTTTGCTAAATTTGCAGCATGAAATTGGAAATAGAGAAAACTGCTGACGGATCCCCTACACTTTATCTTGAGGATATTGACGAGCATTATCACTCAGTGAAGGGAGCCTTGGTGGAAAGCAACCATGTATATGTTGACTTAGGCTGGAGAAAAGCTGCCGAATCCTTTGACCCTGTCACTGTCTTTGAAGTGGGCTTCGGCACAGGACTTAACGCTGCCCTTACCGCCAAAACCGCAAGAGAGAACGGTAAAAAAACTATATTCTATTCCGTGGAAGCATACCCACTGCCCAAAGCCACGATCGACAATCTAATACCCTTCCAGGAACAGACCTACCGGGAGGAATTTCAAGCTGTAAACGATGCTGAATGGGAAAAGCCTGTTAAGATCAATCCTTTCTTTACTCTTGTAAAAATTCACTCCGATCTCCTCTCCATGACGCTGCCTGAGGGAATAAATGCAGTGTATTTCGACGCCTTTGCGCCGGAGAAGCAGCCGGAGATGTGGTCTGAGAATATTTTCAAAAAGATTTTCGGATCCCTAACCACCGGAGGAATCCTGACCACCTATTGCGCAAAAGGATCAATCCGCAGGATGTTGCAATCGACAGGCTTCTTCACCGAGCGTCTGTCAGGGCCCCCGGGAGGGAAAAGAGAGGTGCTGAGAGCTACAAAGAAGTGAAAATTCAATTATTCTCCTTTCCACGGCTCAGAGTAACGAGCCATACTCCGGAGAATATCAACACGATAGCTACTCCTTTTAATGGGGAGAATACATCAAGCCCGAGACAGATACCGGTAATAGTAGCCACTATAGGCTGTACATAATTATACATTCCCACCAATGTCGGTCTGAGCCGCTTCTGTCCGATCATTATGCAGATATAGGCCAAGAACGTTCCACAAATAGCTACATAAGAGATTCCACCCCATTCCATAGCAGAGATATAATACCAATCGGTGGAGACAAGAGAATCGATACTCCCCGGTATTGCAACTACAGCCGCAGAAAGGAACATCCATTTCATAATCGTGACAAGGCTATATTTCCGTATGAAATTGCGATAAAGTGTAAGATAAAGGGCATAGCTCAACTGCGCACAAAGCACTATAAAATCTCCCAATGCCGGTTTATCACCTCCTCCTACATTCCCGCTCCCCAATATCAGGATAACAGCTCCGGCAGCTCCCAGCAGGATACCACCCCATTTCTTTGCAGTTACAGGTTCGCGAAGAAATACCCACGCAAGCAGCATCACCCACATCGGCATAGTAGTAGTGACAAGAGAAGCCTCGCCGGGAGAGGTAAGGCTGACACCGAAAATGAAACATCCCTGGTTAAGCAGAATCCCCAACATTCCGGCCCCGAAGAGTCTGGCTATATCTTTCACAGGCACATCCTCCCGGGTGGTGAATAGGGAAGTGATCCAAAACAACAGGGCGGCGCCACCAACCCTGAAATCAACCATCACCACCGGAGCCACAATCCCTCCGGCAAATACCTTCTTGGCCACCGGTGACATCAATCCCCACATAACATTGGCTCCCAACATGGCCAGATGACCGGAAAGCTTACTTATATTCATGTTCAATTTTATAGACCGTCTATCATTTCCAATCCAAATACAAAATTACTCATAAATTCTATAAATCAAGTTCCCTTGGTTGAAAAAAAGATACTTTATTACTAACTTTGTGACCATGACCCCAATATACAGGTCAAACTTTCCGTTTAACTTATTTTCTTTTTAAACTAAATGTTTATGAAAAAATCATCAAAACTCAAATCTTTTCTCTTAATGATCTTTGCCCTTCTGGTTTCAAGTCCATTGCTTTGCTCATGTGGAGATGATGACGATATAATCTGGGATATGGCTCCGGTCAATGTCATGGTCAATATCCAAGATACCAATGGTAACAACCTCCTGTCACCATCAGTTCCCGGCAATCTTCAAGGCAAGAAGATTGTTGCGGAATACAAAGGGCAAGAATATGAATTAAACTGGGATGCGTCAGACGAGACACGTTATTACATGCCATTCTTCTCCGGACTGACACTACAAAGCGGCTACACTCAATCAGGTGATCAGTTAGAAGCGGATCCAAATAAGAACTATCTCTCCTTCGGCGAGTTTGATGGAGGGGAAAATCAAGATATCACTATTTCCTTACATATCGAGGGATATTCCAATACATGGAACATATCCGTTTCCCATCACATTATATGGAAAGGTAACAATCCACATGTAACCAATACCGCCTCCCTTAATGGGGAAAACACACCTTATGATAAAATCACAATTACCCTTTAGATATTAGTCATAATCCTGTTCGTTGAAAAAAATTTCAATCTCCTCTTCCTTACAATCTATAATCTACGCGGAAGAAAGATTCCCGCAATACACCCCTCCCACAATATAAAGTTATAAATATATACAATGGTTGGAAATGATATCTAAATACATGCAAATCTGGCCATTTAAGGCCATAAAACACTAATCCGGGATATTCAGATATAAACTTATTTCTGATAATTTGAGCCATCAAACTTGCATATTCCGAAAGTTCAAATTAATTTTACACTGACAAAACGGTTGCATATGCAATAACATTGTCAGTCTGATATAAGTATTTACTATGATTTTTGATATAAGTATTTACTATGATTATAGAAAGAGAACAATATCTAAATCAACTACTGGCCAAACAATGGAACGGCAAAGTTAAAATCATCACATGAATTAGGCGTTCCGGCAAATCATTCCTACTATCCACGCTTTTCAAAAGAAAATTATTAGAGAACGGAGAGTTTCCGGATAGTTTTATCGAAATAGCACCTGATCGCAAGTCTGACATCAAATTCCGCAATCCCAATCTTTTGTATGATTATGTTATACAACAAACACAGGATATCTCCCGAAAATACTATATATTCATTGATGAAATTCAGTTATCATATAAGATAAAGAATGAAGATATAGACGAAAAAATAGTGCCGGAGGAAGATCGTGAAATGTTATATACAACTTTCTATGATATTCTTATTGATCTTCTCGGACGTTCTAATCTGGATATATATGTTACCGGATCCAACTCAAAAATGCTTTCGAAAGATATAGTAACCAACTTCCGGGACAGGGGAACTGAAATAAAGGTCTATCCTCTTTCATTCTCTGAGTTTCTCCCTGTTTCAGACAAAGATAAAACTGATGCTTTTGAAGAATACCTGATGTATGGAGGGATGCCTTTAGCTGTTCTTGAATCGGATGAAAAAGAGAAACGCAACTATCTTAAAGGTCTCTTCACAAACGTTTACATTAAGGATATAGTTGAACGTTACAAACTGAAAGATGACAGCATTCTTAGCCCTCTCGTATATGCTTTGTCTTCTGCAATCGGATCTCTGACCAACCCCAATAGATTGGCTAACACAGCCGGTTCAGCGTTGGGAAAGACACCATCCCATAATACTATTAAAAACTATCTCCAATATATGGAAGATTCCTATCTCTTCCAAAGCGCAAAAAGATGGGATGTTAAAGGGCGGAAGTATTTCGATTCAATCCAGAAATACTATGCTATGGATCTAGGTCTCAGAAATGCTCGTCTGAACTTCCGTCAGCAGGAAAGATCACATCTCATGGAGAATTTAATTTACAACGAACTGATTTTTAGGGGATACTCAGTAGATGTAGGAATCGTTGAAATGAGCCGCGTAATTTACGGCAAAAGGAAATCATCACAGTACGAAATAGACTTCGTGGTAAATCTTGGTAATAACAAGGTATATATACAGTCAGCCTTGAATGTGGATTCTCCTGAAAAGAAAGCTCAGGAGACATTTTCGCTCAGGAATACGGGGGATTTCTTTAGAAAAATCATAGTACTTGATGGTAATTCAAAATTATGGACTGATGAAGATAGAGTGACGTATATTGGCGTTATTCCGTTTCTTTTAGACGATATACTGTCTGACCTACCGTGACTTCAACTACAATTGAACGTAAGCATACGGTAAAGCGCGTATGCTTACAAACTATCTGAGGCAATTTGTCAAAAAAATCGATATTTTACTGGCCAAACATTGGCCAAACAAATTTCGTTATATATCTGCTTTTCGTAGGACAGCATACTTCTTCCTCCCCATTATCACAAAAAACTAAAACAAAGTACCGCAAAAAACCAAAACGAGTAGCAAGAGAACGATGCCGGGGTTTCTTGTGAACAGTTACACCGGCATAGACTGCATACTTTGCAGACAACCCTTTGTTATTGAGCCGGCAGAAGGGAGCGCAGTATATATAGCAGATTGGCAATCTTTCGTACCGCCAATTTCGACCTTGATCATCGGGATAGAAAATTCTGAGAATTTCCTTAGGATACGCGAGCAGAAGAGTCTTTTCGATGATTTGCTGCAACAGGAGGAGTCTGAAATCCTTTTCGTATCAAGATATGCCTTTTCCACCGATCTGAGGAATTGGTTGGCTTCTATTCCAAACAGATATCTGCATTTTGGAGATTTTGATCTGGCCGGCATAGACATCTTTTTAAATCAGTTCAAACCTCATGTGAAGGATAGAGGATCTTTTCTAATACCGTCAGACATCGAAAGCCGTCTAAAGAATGGTTCAAGGAAACGGTATGACGACCAATATCAAAAATTCTATGATCTCACCACATCTTATCCGGATATCAACCATCTGATTTCCTTAATCCACAAATATCGTCGCACCTACGATCAAGAAGGTTATATCATGAGCAATTCACATCTTTAAGTATTGGATACTAACAAATATGTGAAAAGGTGATGGATTTTGGCCAAACAAACTCTTGACTTTGGGAGTAATTGAAATTGGACCATGCTTATTATCAATCAATTAAATGTTTGTATTTGTTTGTCTAAAATACAAAAAAACAATCGGACAAACAAATTTTCATTGTTTATCCGATTGATTATATTGTCTTTACCTAATAACTAAGGATCAATACTCCTCCTCGTTGAAGAAGATGGTAGAATTTGTATTTCAACTACTTATCTAAATTACTCCTATTTTAGATAAGTAAATTAGGTGGTAAAAGACCCTGAAACGCGACGGTCCTTTAGACGATAAAGCCTAGCAGGACGATAGGATAGTTAGGAGGCATATTTACGGAGCTATCGTGGGATCCGACTCATGTACTCAAATCAAAGGATATGATAATTGTTATCATCGTCTATTTAGTGTAGCAAGTCTCGTTTATCAAGTAAACGTTTATCCAATTTTGATGGTACCATAATTGTTGCGGATATTAAAATTCGTGTTTCCGTTTTGGTTAACTGATGGTGAGGTGCTGTTGATTTCTGTAAGATTGTTCGTCTGCAGATTGGTACCTACTGCTTCGTCAGTAAACGATGCCTTAATCTGATTCATCAGATATTGTGCGTTATCCTGTGTCAAAGTTTTCATGTCAAGACTGTTCATATCGTGAATATAGGTCCAGACATCATTTATGTTATTCATGATGTCGTTGATGTCGTCAAGTTCTCGTTGGAGTAGTTCAAGACTACCTGTTTCCTGAGCGAGTAATTCGCATTTTTTAGCACGTTCTTTTTTCCAAAAGGATTTGGATTTAAGTAGTCCTTCTGAATCTCGAGGATATTTTTCTATGTCAATTATAGGGAACACTCGTTCCTTGACATTCTTATTCTTCCATATTTGCGTGAGTTCGTACATGCAATGAGGCGATTCCAAATAGTTGTCAGTGATAATTACTATTATTCTTGCGCCCTGACCTAGCTCTTCCTCATATTTACGGATATTATCGCGATATCCGACATGCTCCTTGTCAATGGAATAATCAATACGATTAGCTTTCAGTCCATTGATAATTGCCTCAACATGATCGTTGGTAGCTTCGTTATGCTTGTAGCTGATGTAGACTATTTTACTCATAAAAGTTAGATTTATTCTTTTTACCATTGAGTTATTGTATGAATCATGGATGCATATAGCTGCAATTGAACCTCTGAATCGGACGATAGCATTATAAAGAGTCCTCATACCGCCATCGTGCATCGGAAAGTAATCGTTGGCTTCGAAATGAAATAATATCTTGCGCTTTTCCCCGAACATTGCAAAAATATTTACTAAAACATCCTCCTCATGTTGATGGTTGGCATAGAAAATGTCAAAGTCTATGTTATGGAAGACACCGCTATCTTTGAACATCTGCAATAAAGATTTATTCCATGACTTGATACAAACCGGTACATACTGAATACCCTCGTTGCTGCAGTATTCTTCAATATGAGCGTTATTCAAAGCAGAATCAATTATGAAGATTCCACCTTGGCGCCATAAAAGCTCGAGTGCCTGATAAAGTGTTAAATAGATATTACCGTCAATCATTGTCTAGCTGATGGATGAAATTTTTTACGTTAGCAAAGCTATGGTTCTGCTCGATTACTTTATCAAGAATATCCATAGCCTGTTCTAACTCGGGCAGCATATCGGGATCGTCATATTTGCGGATGCTGTTATAAGTCTTTAGCACAATATCAGTGACGGTCGCAAAGTTACGGTTATCAGCCGATGTCACGGCCTCAAATCGATTTATACATTCCAGCGTAAGTTCAGGATTAATAACTGCTAATTTGTTGAGGAACGTAAGATAGCCGTCGCATTGCAGGCGGACCATCTTAGAGTCTGTATATTGCTTGACCAATTTCCACGTGGCATTTTTTCGTACTGGCATATGCCGGAACAACGTATCAAAGCTATTTGCTAAATCTATAGATGACTCCTCGAGATTGACAAACTGCAAAACGTAATCCATTGCCGTAGCCTCATACATATTCTGCTGGTGGAAGAATATAATTAGTGCAACTTGAGCATCAATATTCTTAACAGCCCTGTCCAGAATGTCTTTCGCTCGCTTGTCCTTATGGCGGTACCAAGCAAGCCACAATATTATCGATGTGGTCTTGCGACCACCAGATGTTGTTATGGCATGTTCAAAATAGTCGATAAGCTCATCTGTAGCATAATTGATATAGTATAACAGCGGATTTAGATTGTGTAACGGCATCGCCATCAATCTCGGGTCATAGTCAGTTGTGAGAATCTTAAATAGTTTCACACTGCGGTTTTGGTCTATATTATTAAGCAATGCAAAATTCAGCAGAATCGCGGCACGAGTTGTTACGTTGGCCGTTGGTGCTATCTGTTCAAGAATATCAAAGATCTGTGACGAATATTGCGGATATTGCTGACACTTAACAAGATTATAGGCAGCGTGACCGCGTGTACGGTTTATGGCATCGAATTCAATCTTACCTTCATTTAGAATGGAATCGTTGCGGTCCTCCTTCTCAAATACAACGCGGCACAGGAAATCAAAGAATACCTGCGGTAGAACTTTCGCAGGAATTCGATCTGTATAAGTGAATAGCAGTTCATGAACGGTAAAATTGCGGTCGGTACGCTCAAGATTGCCTCCAATCCACTTTACGATTTTTGTCATTACTTGCTCGGCGAGCTCTAACCGTTCAGCATCCAGCAAGCCATGCAGCCCGGCTATGGGGTAAGTCATCATAATGGTATCATCGCCTATTATATCAAGAATAAACTTGAAAAACTTGTCTGGATTTTGGGTTACCTCGTTTCTGAATGCATTTGCCTGCCCCGTAAGAGTTGGAGTCTCAAAATCTGTGTGATTGTTAGTATTGTATGTCTGCATAGATATGCGCCAGGCATTGAGCGACATATGGGCGATGGCCGATTTATCTAACGATTGCCACCCACAGTAGGTCTTCATTGAACATGGTCGACTGTTCTCCAACCTCTTAAATTTTCTGCGAAGTCTTCCTAATTCATGGAAGCCTTTTAACGATATATCCTTAAGTATGTTTTCATCAATTGCATTAAGTAAAGTACCCCGTTGGAGCCCTTCATATGTAAGTGGAATTCCATATTCAAGTCGAGTTCTCAAATTCTTCTCATAGCAAAGTTTGGTATCCATAGGGTTCTTGACCTTCAATATGGTATCGACAACCGCCTTCTGCTGCACCGTATCTAACACAGTGAATGTAGCTCTCAGCACTTCGCAAATACCATATTCCACCCAGGGAGTACTGTCATTGAAAAATCCGCTATTGATAATCATATCGTAAGATAAATCTTTGAACTGATTCGGATTCTCGGAGAGAATACAAAGCGCAGCATATACCATCGGCTCAATCTTGGAATCGATGAGACGATTCAGATACGAGGTGATATCTTTGCCGGCATTAAGCCGTAGTTCCAATGTGTTTACGATATGGTTGAAAAGAAAATCAGGAAGTTCATAACCCATATCAGGACTTTGATTGCGTATATACTCGTGGAATAGCTCGCTTTTAATAACATCCGACAGTTGCACTTTCCATGCCGTGTCTACCGATATGCGATTAAGAGTCTCAATGCACATAGACAGTGCCACATCGGGCTCCCTTTGCTCAAGCAGTTTGAAGACTTCTTTGAGTTCATGGTTGGCTCCAAAATGTGAAGAATATCGTGATTTGCGGTTAGCTACGATCAGCCTGATAGCTCTGACTATCTCAGAGGCAACAAAATCGGGATATTCCATGACTATGTTTGCCAACAGTGACGAGTATATCTTATTGGGATAGCGTGCTATTAGTTTATTGTAGAAAGCATGGGTATTGGAGGGAGAAGACTTGATATTCCGGAAATAAAGCTGAGACATCACGGCTTCGATTTCATCCTCGCTGCAGACATTCAGCAACTCGCTCATGGTACTGAAAAAATAGTCGGGATAATTAAATTGTATTGCGCTGAGATTGCCGAGAAAGGCATCTCGATAGGCTTTCGGACTTGCACTCCATTCATCATCTTTCTGAAGTGCAGACAACGCGACATCCGCCCATTCCGGCGTATTAACAGCTTTGAGAGCCACCATCCCTAGCGACTTTTCCGATGAGAGAATGTTTTCGACTAGCCGTTTCTCGGCAGGTGTAGGATTAGGCTGGTAGAAAAGCCCTGAAAGAGCAAGTGACTTCAAATGAAAACGGATTGAAGGCTTACCGTCCGCACCCACATTAAATAAGATCTTCTTCAGTGCGGAGACATAGCCAACGGGATCGTGTGTGCGCAGATAGTTCATTACAGAAGTGACTTGCGAACGCACAAATAGTCCTTGATGCTTACCCTGTAACTCATCGATAATCTGCTTGCCGGTCTCGGTGAACCTACGGGCATAGGCATAATCGAACCATGTCTGGTGGGTGAACTGTAGTTGATGTCCCGACTTGCGCAGAAATCCCTCGGTGCAGAGATAGCTGACCTCATTAGAATATCGTGATTCTATTTGTGCGGATGGGATGCTGATTTTCTGTTCGGTGTGCATTCCATTCACTATCATATCGATACAGGCTAACAGCCCATAGCGATCGCTGTTGAGACATTTCGCCTTCATGATGTTCTCGTTCCAAAGTACGTCATACAGCGAATTGAAATCAAGTGACGCCGGCTCTAATCCGCGGGGCAGATTCAGCGCCTTTACTTTCAGGAAGGTTTCCAGCATCTGCGGGTTGCCCAAAGCCTCAAGGTCTTGTGCGCTCATCTCTGCCGGCACACCGTTCTGTCGAAGTACCTCTTTAACCTCATCGGCACAGAATCGATTGATATACCATTTCATAGCGCCGAATGAATAGGAATATATTGAACTGAGAGTGTTGTCATACTCAAGGTCAAACTCTCGGCATGACACTAATACCCTAACGTGAGGTATTTGACATATATCTTTAATAAATGTGGCGAGCGACGACAGCGGCGAACGGTCGGATGATAGCGACAGCGACAGTGCGTCAATCTGGTCGACTATTACCACCACTCGTTTTTTAGTCGCCGCGCAACGCTTCACTGCCTCTGTCAAACTAATGTCGAGGCGCATCTTGTTCTCAATGTCGGTAATATCGTCAAACTTCACCAGGTCAACTTTAAAACCCCATACTACATAATCCTGTTGATTCTTAATACGATTATAGACAACGTTTGTCAGCGCAGTCTTGCCGATGCCAGGGGCTCCCACAACAAATCCCACACGTTGGGGCTCTTTCTTATCGGCAGTTGCCTCAATCCAACTGATAATCTGGTCTTCCTCTTTCCGTTTTATTTCCGGCTTGATAGAAGGTTGCTCATGGCGCAGAGGTGACATAAGACTGAGAGCCCTCTCAATATCCTCAACATCGGACTCTTGGGGAATATTGATATTGATACTACCGTTGTTCTGCCCCACATATAAAGCAACCTCTCCTTCTTGATTCACAGTGGGAACAGGATTCTTCAGTTCTAACAATTTTTTCATATCGTTGGCGATAGCTTGCTGTCCGACTAATAGTAACTCCTGATCTGCCAAGAGTTGCTGATTACCTTGACACACTGCATCTAACGAAGATAGCACCGTCTCTTTGAGCACTCTTTGAGTATCATTGAGCTTGCAGTTCAGGATATCGGTCTTGTTCTCAATTATAAAGTTGTAACAGATAGAGTCATTGCGTAACTCATCAATCCAGAGTCTGAGTAATTCGCCAAGCTTCGGGTGGATCCCCTTAGCCGGATTTTTTAGATAATTCTCAAGATCTGAGAAGTACTCGAACTCCTTAGTCTTAACACTATCCTTAACATCTTCGGCTACATTCCACCGATCCACGGCCTTGCAGAAGCATGCTTTAATACGTTTCGCGAGCGATTTGTTACCCACAACACGGTCGATAGCCGAATTTCCAAACCCGGCAATCAGTGAAATCACAAAACTTGAAGCAAGACTTAAAAAATCCATCATAATTTTTTTGAATAGAACTAAGCTCGTAACGATATCATTGACGAACAATTAATAACTTTTTCTGTATACACAAAAAACGTGCCATAAATCGGTTCTGAAAGAATGTACGAGTCTATAATAAGATGCCATATTTATATCTTTTGCCTTATTGCTTATAACTAAGAATTTATCACAAAAGATAATGATCTTGTCAAAACTCAATTAAGTTTTCTCAATGATTTTCATTTGACAATTTTTTTATAAAACAATTTATATCAGTTCGCTAATAGGCATAATTTTTGCGACATATGAGTATCTTTTTGCCTTTAGATCCAGTTCCTTAGATATTTTGATTTCCTTCGTTGGATCAAAATGTAATACCATATAATAAGGTGCATTCATTGGGTTAAATCCATGTTGTTCCAATGTATCTTTTGTCCAAATCTGAAAGGTACCTCTACTCTTTAATTTATACAAATGGCAGTCCTCTCCATTTGTATGGAGAAGAACATACTGCAATCTTTCGAAGCCCGGTTTTACCAACAATGAACCCTTCGAGTCTCCAGCTCTCAAGTAACACATCCCCTTCTCAAGCATAATCTTTTTTGTCGATTTTCTTGCATGGTTTACTATAACCATGGGTTCAGTCGGACTTGCTTGTAAAAGTTTCTTCATTCTTTCAGCAATTACGGGATGATCCAACTCTTCGCGACGCTTATGGCCTATTTGAAGATACTCACTTTCTTTATCAATACCAATGAATCTTCGGCCAAGCAGATTAGCAGCCACTCCGGTTGTGCAACTTCCAGCGAAGGGATCTAATATAAGTTCTCCAGGTCGAGTAGAAGCAAGAATTATTCGATGAAGTAGTTTTAAGGGTTTCTGTGTAGGATGTTGACCACATCTCATTTCCCAAGGTCTAACTATAGGAATTTGCCACACATCCGGCATACGTTTGCCATCATTCAGTTCCTCCATCTTTTCACAATCGAAGAAGTGAGGATGACTTGCACTCTTCCTAGCCCAAATAATATATTCCGCAGTAAAACTGAAAAATTGAGTAGATAAAGTTGGCCGAGGGTCAGATTTCTGCCAAACAACAATATTCAGAATCTTAAAACCCAACTGTTGCAAACATGTAGCCACACTAAAGATATTGTGGTATGTCCCACTAACCCATATAGTGCCTTCAGGTTTAAGCACATTTCTACAAGACTCAATCCACCTGTAATTAAACTGATTTATTTCATCTAACGGCTTTTCTTGATCCCAATCACCTTTATCAAACTTTTTATATTGACCATTGATGCACATTGTCTTCCCTTTGGATAAAAAGTATGGTGGATCTGCAAATACCATATCTACAAATCCATCGATTACTTTTGTAAGCCCTATAGAGTCTCCACAATATGTACAAAAATTCTCAAATTGGGAATATGGTGTCATAATCACTAACTATAACGGAATATCAAATAGGGATGGAACAGACTGTTGTTCTTTAAGGACATCTGATGGTTCCTCCAAATTAAAATTATAAACCAAAGCCTCAACGATACTATGGCGATTTTCTACACTTCCTCCATTATGATAGAAATGATCTTTTGTCATTACGTTAAAATTATTCCAAAATCGTTCCATCATCTCATTCTCTCTAAATTCATTATGATGCCAAGTTGACAATATGAATTTAGCAGGAGTCTCAGATAAGAGTATAAATAACTTTTCCTCATCTTCCTCTGTCCAACCATTGTAGTAATCTACATAGCGTCCATAATATGGTGGATCACAGTAAACAATATCATTCTTAGTTGCTTGTTTTATTAAGTTTGCAAATGAGACATTGTTGAAATTCCAAACTCCGGAAGCAATTATTTGACGCACTCCAGCAACTTGATTGCAGATTTTAGTAATATAGGCGGGAGCAAATCGTTCAGGCTTCTTACAAAATGGAATATTCCAGTCTCCTTTTTTATTAAAGCGCATCATTCCATTAAATCCGGCCCTCGAGAGAAAAATGAAATCAAACGGATCTCCATTATTATTGAATCGATCTCGAACAGCCTTGTAGTGGTCATAGCCATTATCTCCCGCCAACCTCAAATGCTCACCCTCACGTTCCAGGTAAGCACGCATCTTTCCAGCGGTGATATCTCCGGATTGAATTTTTTTGTAGAAGTTGATTATATGTGGATTGGTATCACCAACCACATGGGTACCTCGGACCAACGAGTTAAGTCCGACTACTCCTGTACCAAAGAAGGGCTCAATCCAAGTAGCAGTATCTAAATCTATTCCTGATCTTAATATCAAATCATTTATCCAAGGAACCAACTTTGTCTTTATTCCTTGCGATTTAATTGGTGGAATCTGTACGTTCATCGCTACTTCAATTTATCCAAAAGACTACTGTTTGTCTTATACGCCTTATAGGTTTCAAGATTATTATAATTAGGCACGCCAGGACCATAGAGCTTCGCATCGGCATTATTATAATAGTTCATCCAATAGTCATCAAACACCTCTTCTCCTAATTTTGCGAATGGACCACTTCCAGAAATTAGCTTTTCTATGTCATCGGTTCCCCCAATATTTCTGGTATTGCCACTACCGGGACGATCTAAAGCAATCTTCCATTTTGGTTGTACAAAGAAAATGAAATTTTCAATTACAGATTTAATTTTTTCCAGTTGAGATATAGAATAAACAGTCTTCTCAGACTCCAGACCACTTGTCTGTTCATACAATATCCCAACCACCATGTGACACTTATAGTCTCCATAAGGATGATCCATACTCATTCTTTCAGAACGATTTCTAAAGTAACCCCAATAAGATCCTAGGGTAAGACCATTTGCTTTCTTACCTTCATAGTAGCTGGACTTAAAGTCCACTGCGAACAGATTGCCCTCCTCATCCTTAAAAGTTAAATCAGGATAGTAATTTTGTTTGGAAGGTAATTCCAAAACTAGCCCATTCTTTTTAGCAAATAACTCCAGCTTCGGAATAAGAAGAATTTCAATTATCTTAGAAACAACCTTTGTATCATTGGTGATAGTATAAATGTTTTTGTCTACATCTATAAAACCCTTGACAATCCACTCATTATTGGCCGTTTCAAGGAATGTCTTATAGGATGCGATTTCCGCGCTTAGAAGTCTATTGAATATTTCTACAGTCATTTTTATTAAGGTTATTTGTTTGATACAATTAATTCCCGAACATTCACATTTATAATATTCGATATTTCGGTCAATGTAACTAAATCCGGTTGGGAAGTATTGGTACACCATTTTGAGACAGTGGCAGGATCCTTGCCTAGTTGTTCAGCAAGCCACTTCCCGGTATGTCCCGTTTCCGCTAATACCGCCTTAATCCGGTTAAGTTTTCTTGTTTCTTCTTTTGTTGTCATTGTTTCATTAATTGATTCCGAACGCAAATTTAGTTATTTTTCTCCATACCCACAAACATTCATAGATGCTATTAAGCATCTATTTAAAACCTATCTTCCGAACGGAGCGCAGTGGCAGCGGGCGAGGAAGTTATCGACGTCGGCTTGGGTGTACCAATATTTGTCACCGTGGCGGGAGTAGCCGAGGAGACCGTTATCGCGGAGGCGTTTCAGATAACGGTCTTTAATGCCGAGGAGAGCCATCAGTGCTTTGTTGTCGTAGATACGGTTTGCATCTTCTGGCGGAGATGAAAGAGCTTCTACTTTCTCAATGAGATAAAGAAGCATTGCGTGGAGTTGTGTGTCATGTTGAGGATTGTTAGCGTGAGTCATGCACATTTGAGGGATGGTGTTGAAAATGGTTGGCAACATTTGCCACAACGCCGGAACAACTGTCACGGTCGGTAATACATCCATCAATATGGATGTGGAGCTATTCCGATGACTAACCACAGGTGTGATTAAGTATCGAAATATCTGGAAGATCAATTATAAATCTGCCTGAATGGGTATATGTCTATCCGGGTAAATGGGTATATACCCATACAGCTATTTACCTTGATAGAGATTTATACATTTCGATATGTGGATAATCCTTTTCCCAATTAGGTGGATGCAAAGTTAGTTTTCCGGGCACCTGTTCTCCAAATTTTTTCAACCTATGTCCGCGTTTGTCCGTAAAGGGTCCGGTTTAGTCCTCTAATTGTCCGCTTGATTATGCTACAATCGTCAACTATTGTATTAACAACGTGAGACCTCCATTATCAAAATATATTCATCAGATTGCTTGCTACAACGTTATCATTCGACAACAGCAAGGTGTCTTTTCAGGTACCTGAAAAGGTTTCGGGGTACTCGGTCGTACCCAAGAAACGTCCTTGCTGTTGGGTTGGGAGCACTCCAGAGTCGTACTCCCCATAGAGATGCTGCCGCAGATAGGTTTTTAAGATACTTCGTAAATTAAAGAGTTATCATTGCAATTCCTCCGGCATAAAGGTATAATTCAGCTTCTCGACTTGAGCAGTCAGAGTCTGAGGAAGCAGACGAGCATACACTTTCTCAGTGATGTCAGTTGAACTATGCCCGAGGAGGCGACTAACAACGGTCATTGTTAGACCGTCATTGATAGCAAGGACTGCAAATGTATGGCGTGCCGTGTGAAATGAAAGTGGGAATGGGAAATTCAATCGTTCTCCTACGACTCTCAGAGATTGATTCACACATTTGGTGGCCGTATTACGCGCACGATAAAGCGAATCGGCATCATTCAGGCTCAGGTCATCCTTTACCAGATCGAACACATATTTCTTTCGTCGTCCCATGGTCTGCCATTTTCGAAGAATACGTAAAGCCGGTTCTGTCAAAGGAATCTTATGTCCTTTGCTTGTCTTGATGAGTACCTTGCTCAGTTCTCTCTTCTCGAAGTCTATATGATTCCATTGAAGCGTCATAACATCCACAATGCGTAGTCCGCAAGCATGAAAGGCGAAAAGGAACATTTCGATAAATTCCTTTCGACGTGGTTCGGTATCGGAATTATAAAATTCGACCAACTTTGCGAGCTGTTCTTTAGTGAGATTATGACCGTCAAATTCCTTTTCGCCCTCGGCCTCAAGTGAAGCTTTCTCTTGAATACGCATATCCTGAATTCCTGCATTTATCTCGCGGTCAATCAATCCAAGCGCGCATGCGGCCTCACAGCCTTTAAGAATCGGCGTCAAGGAATGATTAATCGTTGCATCAGAATTGTTCTTGAAATCTCTTCTCCATTTGATATACTTATCAATAAGATCTGCCGAAACTTCTCCAACATATACGCTATCCGGCTTATATGTTCCCGCTCCTGTTGCTCTCAGAAACATCCGGAAGATATTCATTGCGCTCTGACCATTCTTATAACGGCTATAACCAATCTTATTTCTGCAGTATTCAGAATCAAGTCGCTTATTTACGAACTCGATAAAATCCTCCCCTCTATCCTTACGCGTGATTGGCTTATCATCAAGAAAAGATATGATTATGTCTTCATTAACCTGTCCCAGAAACTTCTGGTTATACTCATTTAGTCCGGCATCAACCTTGTTTACTTTTGCCAGTAGAAGATTGTTGAATCGCGCACTGTCAGGCATAGAGGCGCGGATCTCACCACGTCCGCCATTACCATTAGGATTCCAGTCGGCCACTAAAACCGATATATTCATATTGCGCCTGATTGCGCATCCTCCGAAGATATATTCTATCTCTATTGGATAAAGTTTGGTTTTGTCGTAGTTCTTCGGACAACGAAGCCGGAAATGCCCGGTTGGGAATGGTTTCTTTTGTCTGCCCATATTTACTTGTCTTTACTTGTCAATACTCACTAAGGTCGGAATATGATGCAAATATACTATAATAGACAAGTAAACAAATTTTCGGCGGAGTAACTGCCTGAAAATAGGCAAGTTTATTTTGCGGTAAAAGAACAGAAAAAGCGATTGACAAGTTTATTTATTCACTTATCAATCGCCTGTATTTTAATTATTTAAGGCAAATATTTCGCCTAATTCCGGCTTAATACTCCTCTTCGTTGAAAAACACTACCACCATTGACTATCAATCAGTTATAACGCAATGTATTGCATTTGGCCAAACAAACTCTGCTGTCATCCCTATATTCATCTTCCTTTAGGAATACAAAATAGAAATATTGACCGTTGGACTAAAAATCCTCCTTTGCGACAAGTTTATTTTTGTATTATACTGATATAACGCAATATAGAGGCATCATATTTTGGGATATGACAAGTTTATAACATTTGTTAACATTAATAAAGAACAATTATACTAAAACTATTATAAATATTGTTTCTTATTTGTAGAACAAAGAGGTAAATCTTAAACCTGTGTCAGTATCCTCACCAGTAACGATTTTTGCGTCAGGGTTGAGGACCTTCAATTCAAAATCGTCTCCAAGTCTTAGAGTATTAAACTTAGTCAACTTTCTCCGTTTAATAGCAGTTACATCAGGGTGAATACCTTCTACCAGAGATTCATAACCCACACCAGCATCTTTTAGAAGATCTTCTAAAAGTTCTTTGTGTGGTTCCATCTGACAAACTTGATCAATTAAAGTTTGTTGATTTATATTTATACCAGAACTAAAAAGATGATCAATGGCAGTTGCCGTTTTCGCACATTCAATATCATTTTCGTTTTTTTTTAGTTCACGAACAAATGAGGCACACACCTCCACCAGCTTTATTGAATTATTGTACCTATCATCTTCGGCATCTTCTACATGCAAAAAGCTGTCAATCCAATAATGTGCATCAGATCCATTATTAGTCTTATCCACTGTGAATACTACATAACCCTTCTCTGCATTTAAATTTATTACGATACAGCCCTTGTCTAGATTCTTAATGCCAACTCCATAGTTAGTCCTAACATTAATCACAGAGCCTATATTCTCATAAGATAAGAATGCCTCTTTCCTTTCATTTTTAAGAAGTATGACACATTCATGTTTTGCTCCTAAATATAAACATGTAGCTAAAATTACATAGAACTCACCACACTTTACATTTGGGTGAATACTTTGCTCATATAGATAGGCCGCCAAATTATTAGATTGCTTTAAAAAGCACTCGGGATTACTGAAAATCTTCTTTATAAAATTATACGTAGGATTCAAATCTATGGATTCTATATACGTGAAATGTTTCTGATTGATAAAATCAAAGTTTTTATCAATCATTTCCTTTATAAATTCCTCAGACTGTCCCAACACAGTTAATTGACTGGCATAGGATATACCTTCTCCTAAGGTTTTATTGCCAACTACTTGTATTGCGACAGCCTGTATTGTAGATATATTCAGTCTATTCATTACTCTACGATATATTTAGGTATTAGCCCGTAATCCTTATCCTCGGTGAATACATACCTTGTTACAAAATACGGCAGATCATTCCAATATTCCGGGTCAGCATGTTCTACCATTATTATCTGAAAATGCTCATCCTTATCGTTACTGATATTTTGGCTCATGAAATTATCAATAAGAGAAAAAGCGGCTTTCAGTTTAGCTTCATCATCTTTTGTGCTTACATACATACCTCTTTCATTTGATAACTTATTTCCCTCTCTATGACCAAAATATGGGATACTAGGTTGATCAATGAACAAAAAATTGGGGACTCGTACATTCTTACGAGAAGATATAAATTCGTGCAATCCAAGAAAAAAGCACAAATGTAGAAACATATAGTTTGATTTACTCCCTACATTTCTTATGTAAGCGTATTCATCTTTTTTACGAACTCTTAAAGTAGCGTTTTCCAAATCAAACGAGACTTCACAGTTCCTATACGAATCCGACATCCCGCTTTGAATATCATAGTATGTCTGGATATTCTGATTTAACTCTTTTATTGCCAAATTATTTTGAGTCTTAAGATTTTCAATTTGACAGCTAATTTCTTTTACATCCTCTTTGGTGTTGGCAACTTTAACATCACCAACATATTTAGAAGGTTTACGTTCCAGTACTTTTAGTCTGGCAGCTAATTCAAGAGCAGTCACAACTTTCTCTGAATTGAGTTCGATCTTGGATGTTTTTTCAAGGTATTCAATTCTTTTTAATAAATTCGATTCCTGTTCCTGAAGAGCAACATACTTTTCCTGAAAATCCGATGGAAGAGCTTCTACTTTAAATTCGACATTTTCAATATTCCTAAAAGCTTTTTCTAAAGATTCATACAGCATTATTGTCTCATCAGACAAGATATGAACATCCAGATTCTCTACAAGGAATTCCATTGGAGTAATAGATTCCTTTATTGCTTGAGCATATCTACAGCTTCTCTCATATTCTCTTCTTAAGGAATTTAAATCTCTGAGTTGTTTCCGAACATTATGAAGGTCAATGTAGTGCGAGTCTATCTCATTTAACACAGTCTTTCCACGTTTAATCCGATTAAGCTCATTCTTAAATCTTTCAATACCATCAAAAACTGTCTCCACTTCTTTGCCGACATCGGGTGTAGAAGAAATCAAACCCAAGGATATGGCTTCTTCTATTATGCCAGAAAGTGTCTGCAAATACTTTTTTTCATTTTCCGCATCCTTCTTTTTATTTGCTTCCTCTTTTCTTATTTTTTTTATTAAGGTTTCTTTACTCTGTTCAAGGTCCTTAACAGAAAAAGCATCCATGCCAAGACCTACCTGCAGAATATTGGGTAGATAACGAAAATATTCTCTTTCTCCAAAAAAATTGGTATCAAAGTAGGTATTCAAAGTTGCAATTATATCTTCCGTCAGGTATGATAACATCATCATATGACGAAAATGTATTTGGAAGGTTTTCTTCTTTTCCTCAATTTCAATTCCTGCCACATGAAACTTCTCATCCATCCATTGTTCTAACTCTACCCTACTGATATTGGTAGTAGGTATCGGATATGAATCTGAGAAATCATCACAATCCTCCTTCCAGTATATATCTTTAGTTACAGTTCCAGTGAATGGCGCTGTACGTGCAACAGCATAATCATGGCCATCAAGATGAAAAATTAAGCCATACCATTGCACATTCTGATTTATGACATCTTCAACGATGCTTGATTCTGGGGAGAATAGACAATAATCTATTATCCGTAGAATAGATGATTTCCCTGTTGAAGAGTTCCCTGTAATAACATTCACTTTATCAGGTTCAAACTCATAAGTCATAGGTTGCCGATGGGTTTTAAACCATAGTTTCAGTTTTTTTATATAGAAATTCATAGACTGATATTAAATTCTTTATATAACGTGGCTATCTCATAAGAATGGATATAATCCAAACCTGCTTCAATATCGTTCAATATGCGCTTCAGTCTTCCTTCCGATCTAGATTCAATAACTGAACTTAGATGAGAGTTCGAAGGAAGCTTTTTAATCATCCCCTCCTCAATCTCTATACATCCACCTTGGGCTAACAATATCAATGAGTTCATAATATAGGGTAATAAATCTTTGTAACTTAAACTTATCTTGGAATATTTCTTGTAGTCAATCCCATTTCTATAAGTTGACAAAATGAGATGGCGCATACTATCATTTAGCAAGATCGTAAGTATAAGCGTAGTCTGAGCAACTGTTAATGATCTTTTTTCAATCAACGGTGAAATACAACAAGCTATAAATGCCTCGTTATTTAATCTATAGTCCATTTTGTCTAAAATCTTCTCCGTTATACTTTTCTTTCCAATCTGATCTCCACCCTATAGTCGGATGATCACCGTCAGAGAAATAATAATAACAACCGTACACAGATTCGATATTTAATACTTCTCCTACAAAGTTTACTTTTGAATTACGAATTTGATAGAGTATATCCTTCGCTGATTTTTTGATATCTTGCTCACACGACTCATCAGATAAGCAACCATTATAATGTTCGAAATGATTTTCCCAATTTAAGTGAATATCTTTTTCGAATGCTTGCTGTTCATCTATTGATATATCTTGTTTTGAAGTGTTATAATCATTCTCAAAACTCAATCTTTGTGTTATAGTGCTTACAATATTATTATCTTTAACTGCATAGTCTCCGATATCAACTAACTGTTTGATGAACGTAGACGAAAAATATTTATTTAGGTCCGTCCCTATCGATGGAAATGGCATTGTAATAAATTTTTGACAACGGTATTGTCTAAAGATTGAACCAAAATGCTCATCAAAACTTTTTCCTGTAAACTTACTACACATTCCTTTTAGTATTGTATCTTTAAATGAATCTATCAATCGTCCAAATAAAATCTCAGTCAATACCGATACCCTGCTTTCTGATACATGTTTACTATATCTCAAAATATCGGATATCTCCTTAAATAATTCTTCAACGCTTTGCGTAATGACCTCTACAGACGACAACAATTCCCTTTTCAAGTCAAATTTATCCAATGTATTTGCATAAGAAGTGACCTTAGATGGCTTATCTTCTTGACTCTCACCATTTCCTTTAGAGTTTTCCTTATTAGCTTGCTCGGATACATAGTTCTCTATTTCATTCCACTTTTTCTCGGTATCTGTATCAGTCTTTAAATACTGACGAATTAGATCAATTAAATCATTATGATCAGTGTCCTTATTAGTAATAAGGACAAATTTTGATTTCGATATCCACTTTTTCTGGTCCTCTAATGTTCCCTTACTTTGTATTACCTTTACCCAAATATGTAAGGTTTTCCATAAATCACAATCCCTATTCGTTAGATTTTTTGATTTACCGGTAATACTATGTTTTAGTTGGAAATAGCTAATTTTTTCAGAATCCTCCAAAGCGACATCATCATGTAATTCCAATGAAGCCTCCTCTTCCGGTTTCAATGACAACAAGGTTTTCAGATAGTAATATATTTGAAATTCAAACCCTGCTATTGTCGGGATTGCACTAAATGCGTTCTTAATGTCCGGACTCATACCATACTTTGAAAAATATCATTATATCTATTATATTTATTAGAACATAAATTAGATAACTTTTATTATCTAAAAAATATCTAAATTCATATTCCTTTAGTTAGTTTTTTTGTTATTTTAACTTATAATTAGATTTAAACCTATTGTATTGCAAAAAAATGTATTAGAATTATCAATATGAGAGAGCACACCAGAAAGTCTTTTACTTCGGGCGTGCTCTACATGGAGGCTCTAATAATCAAATCCCAAGAATATCTAAAGTGCTTGCAAAAGGCGTATGGTGAAAAGTTTTTAGGAACATATCTAAATCTTCCTGAGTATACCAATATTTATCTCCTTCACGGGAATATCCTAGATAACCACAATCACGAAGTTTCTTTAGATATTTATCCTTGATGTTTAAAATAGCCATAATCGCTTTATTATCGTAAACTCGCAGTGACGAGTTTTCAGGAGGAGATTTGAGGTGGGTCTCTATGAGGGTAAGAATCCTTGCGAGCATCTCCCCTTCACTGAGATTGGAGGTCTTTGTTTTCATAAATTACATGGTTTTAGTGGGTGATAGTTTCGAGGGAAAGCATTGGCAGCGATATTCCGGACTATACGCATTATATGCTAACTCTCACGGAAGACACCGTTAACCGCCGGATGAGCGTGATGTGTCTCCATTTTTGCTTTTTCAACACGGCTTAGATTAAAATAGTTCTCTGATTTATAGTAGTTTCCCAAGATTACACGCACTTTCCCCAACATTCCCCAACATTGAAATTTGCATTAAACAAAGACCGATATTCCGATTGTTTTTAAGTCAAACCGCTACAGAAAGCGAAGCCAAGAAAATGGTTCTCATCTGTCAGACCTGCGCGTAAGATTCACAATGAGAATCTTATTCGGATTATACTGGCAGCTCATAAAGGGAATACGCGGTTCCTTATGGTTGCTGTTGTCCGGGATCTTCCTGAAGGAATACCCTCCGGAAGTCTGTAAACGGTTTATCCCTGAAAAAACAAGAATTATTCATCAAGGATTCCAATTCATGTAACGGATTGGTACAGGGAATCATACACTCTGTTTTATCCCGACAGGAGCATATTCTCAAATCTTAATGAATCTTAAAATATCAGGGAACTACCCGGGGAAGTTCCTCAGCTACCTCCTGCGAGATGACGAACTTTGCAACATAAACAAACACTAAATCCAAAGACAAAAATGAAAGCAAACAAGACAATCACCTCAGCAGAGTTCGACATCCTCAGCCGTATGCTCCTCGAAATACAGAAGGAAGTAAGAGAACTTAAAGACGGCGTACACACCCGCATAGACGGTGCAATACGCAGCGTGAAGGACGCATTTCAGGGTTTCGGTATCCTTGATCCCGAGGAAGACATGTGGACCGAGAAGCAGGTACGCGAACGCTACCATGTCGATAGAAAGACCATGTATAACCACCGAAAGAACGGCAGGATAACCGGTCACAAGAACGGCTCCGGCAGGAATTGCAAGATCTACTATCGCAAGGCCGATGTGATGGAGCTGTTCGCAAGCATAAACAACTGACACTACACACTTACACAAAATAATCAACGTGTCGGCAACGGCACAAGTATCTAACCCTAAAACCTTTTTTTATGGTACAAGAACAAAAGAAAGAACAGGAAGAAGTGCTTATCGCCCGAAACAAAGAGACCGGGAAGGTAGGCGCAGTGACTGGACTCAACAAGGACGGTTCACCAAAGATGGCTGATGTAAAATCAGCATCACTCGCTGACCTCGTGAGATTCTCCAAAGGTCAGAATCCTATGGAGGCGTTCCTCTCAAACTTCGTCCGCCAGTGCAAGAACCCCTCAACATTCGGATTCTTCAAAGTCCCGGCTGACCGCTTTGAAAGCGTAGGCCGTGCAATGGCTGACTTCATGCAGGAACCGGAAAAGAATGCCGACATCCTGAAGGACTTCAAGGTTGACGTCCCTCAGCAGACTCAGAAGCAGGAGGAGACTCAGGCAACCGCACAGGCTGAAAAGCCCACCTCGGGAACCGAACAGACGGAGGTCAAGCACACTGCAATCGACGAAAGCAAGATCAACTGGGACAGCCTCAAGGAGAAATGGGGCATTGATCGTGCGGAACTTGAAAAGAGCGGCGACCTGAAGGAGATGCTCTACAACCGCAAGTCAAAGCTGGTGACAGTCACCCCCTCGTTCGGAGGTGAGAAATTCCCGATTGACGCGCGACTCTCATTCCGTACCGATGCTGACGGCAATGTAAAGGTGGTTCCCCACTTCATCCACAGGGAGCCGAAGCTCGATCAGGAGTTCAAGGACTATCAGTTCACGAAGGAGGACAAGGCCGCTCTGAAAGAGACAGGCAATCTCGGCAAGGTCGTGGAACTGACCAACAAGGCTACGGGTGAAAAAGTTCCGTCATTCGTCAGCATCGACCGTCTTACAAATGAGATTGTATCCGTCCCCGTGAAATCGGTATTCATCAGGGATACCATCGGCGATACCAAGCTGACAATGGCGGAGGTAATGCAGCTGAAGGAAGGCAAGGCTCTCCCACCAAAGCAGATTACCGGGAAGAACGGCCAGTCATACAATGTCGTGCTTCAGGTATCGGCAGACCGCAAGGGAATCGAGTTTGTTCCCGGAGGCGCACGCCGCCAGTCGCAGTCCGAGAGTCAGGGACAAGCACACACCTACGGACAGCAGCAGGGACAGGAAAAATCCTCATGGCTTACGAAGGACGGACTCATCAAGCCAATCTCCAAATGGGCAGGCGTACCGATGACTCCCGAACAGCAGGAAGCCTATAAGAAGGGTGAAGTCGTAGAAATGAAGAACATGGTCGACAAGAAAGGTCAGCCCTGCACAGTCTATCTCCAGTTCAATCCCGAGAAGCAACGCCCCTTCACCTCATTCAAAGACCCGCGTGTCAAGGTTGCCGAGGAAAGCCGCACGCAGAAAGCTGTCAACAACGACGGTCTGACAAATGAAGCCACTAAGTATGTGGCAGAACCGCTCCAGAAGTATCAGACCACACCTAAGGATGATGCCCAGATGAAGCAGCAACGTAAGAACAAAGGTCCGAAAATGTAAATCCCGGCCACTCTGATTTGCCAACGGGAGGTCCGGAACTCCCGAAAGCATATTACCCACTAAATCCAAAATATCCACCCATTAAAGTAAAAATCAAAAATGAAACAGAAAAACATCATAACTGTGGTGACGGATCACCAGCTCACCGCAGACACAATCGCCAAGGCTCTCGGAGCAAACAGCAAATGCGACGGTTATTATACCGGTAACGGCTACGCAGTGACATGGACCGGCGGAGAACTTGTTGAGGCAACCTTCTCACCTGACGAAAGTTTCGTCCTCTCAACCACACTCAATCCCAGACACATCTTCGCCCATAACTTTAAGTTCGCCATGCGTAACTATGACGAGTTGCTCGGTTGGAACAAGAGCGAGCAGGATTCAAGACAACTCGCCACCATCACCTCGCTTATCAATATGAGCAAGCTCGTGGTCAATGCGATGTCTCCCGACCTCTATGGTGAGACCTGCTTCCTCAGCCTTTACTATCTCATCGGCAATCCCTTAGCGGTACGCCGCGCATGGCTTCCCATCCTCACACGTCAGGCTATAGTCAAGAGTATCGAGAATGGTCCCAAGTATCCCGAAAAATATGAGGAATGGCTCAAAAGCGAGATGTATAACCTAATCGCAGAGAAATCCAAGGAGGCTACGAAAATTCCTGAACCGATTTTTGTTGAAACTCCCGTTGACAGGATTCCCGATGAGGTGACAGCCCTCGGCATTGTGGAAGTAAAGCCGGGTGATGCAACAATCCTTGCGGACGCTATCCACACATACACGGCTAAGCCCACGCTCTTCAATCTTCCTCAGCTGCTTATCGAAACCGCCGTGGAGCTGGACTGGCAGCACGAAAAGACCGTGGCAACCGCGCTTACACTCTACCGTAAGAAACTCATCTCGTACCCGCTGGTGAAGCAGAACTACATCCCGCTGGATGTCTGGAAACAGATGCTCCACAACCGTGAGTGTAATAAGCAAATTTAAAACCACCAAATTTTGGTAAAATTCAATCACCAGT
>CAMWUJ010000030.1 GCA_947177405.1 uncultured Porphyromonadaceae bacterium
GGCCATCCTTCATTTTTTTATTCAGTATTTCAGCGGCTTTTCTTTTTAGCCTTCTGCAATGGCAACATTTTTGTGCTTTGAATCATGATCATATATTTTAGTTATTTTCCAATACATAATACACTGAATTTAAACGCTATAAATATCAACTTATTGATAAATAAGTTAGTGGTTCAGTAAGCTTGATTTGCAAGGATAATTTTATCTTCTCTTCCCGTAAGATACGGGATAAGTTATGCATCTACTTCCTTTTCTTCTTTTTTGATTTGCCGGAGGCTTTAGATCCGGATTTGCCGGATACCTTCTTTACGTTCATTGTATCTTTACGACTCCATTCCGGAATACTGCCGGCAGCTGTTCCATCGTCAAAAATAAGTATCTGGTAATGTGTTCCGGGTCCACTCGGGGTGTTATAGCGGAAACGTAATCCACCGGATAATTCGAAACGTATATTATTATCGTTTCCCAGGCGTTCCCACGTACCTCTCGCTGTTTTCCCACCAACACTCAGAGTACCGGGACCTCTGACTATGGTTCCATTGTATTCATTGCTTGTAAACGGTTGGAGCTTGACTGTGATTTTCCTCCCGATATAATCAGTAATCACATATGTGCCCTCGGGCTTATTGAAATCAAACTTCGTTTCAGCTGACAGCGTCATACCCGTTAAAAGTAAGAGCACGAAAGTAAATAAAAATCTGAGTTTTTTCATAATGCATATTTTTATATTGCAAATATAATCTCTTTCCGACATATTCCCATATCTTACATCTCAAAGGGACCAAAGGGGATTGATAATGATATCTCAAAGAAAAACATTATATTTGCATAAGAGAAATTTTCGGCTTGTGTATAGGAGCGATAAAAAGATGAACAGCTTTCTTAACGAACTAATCGAGATTCAAGAGATGAGGGAGGATATCTCTTCCCGTTATCAGGCCTTAAGCGCCATATATCATAGATTTATCAATAGCGCCACTGCCAATGTGAGTGTTGGCATTGAACTGCGCGGCCCCTTTGCCAAAACCGACTACCTCCTCAAGGAGCACGGGGCCTCTACTCGCCTGACCCGTATCACCCACACTGCCAGAAGCCACTTCAAGACCCTCTCCTCTCTTTCTGATGAAGAGAAAGAATACTTTTATCCCTACGACTTAGAGGCTCTCGCCCGCTTCTTCGCACTGGTGGAGAAGGCCGACATCCCTACTGCTCTTTCAAGCCGGTTCCCTTCTCCGATGGAAACCAAGCGCCGGGGCATACTTGCCGCCGACTCAATGCGATTGATTGTGGAAGATTTTGACCTTCAATTCATCCGGGCCAAAGCTGAATCCGATCCCGTGATAATCTATCAAATCGATTATGCCACCCCCTCGGAAGCATATCCATTCGACCGATCCTACCTCCACGACATTCTCTTTCCGGGAGCGCAGATTAACGCCATCCGTCCACGTATCGACGGCACAACTATCTTCCCCGAGATCCTGATCTTCGAGCCCGACATTCTTATCGATGTATCGACCGTGGCCGGTTGTTTCGAATCATACGCCACCGACCCTCGCATAGCCCTGTTGAAAAGAATCACTCCTCCCCCCGCCGGAGATGCCATAAATCTCGGAAATTTTGCCGGCCAACTTCTCGACGAAGCTATCCATGCCACGCTTTCACCCCGACCTTATCCGGAGAGCGCCATGGATTTCTTCAGAAACAATGCCCTTGCTCTGGCAGCAATCCCCCCCGGTAGATCTTTCCATGCCGATGCCGGCACACAGCGGAATAATATTTTCAAGGCTCTTCATCGCGATCTGCCCGAATCATTCTCCGGTTTCGACATAAAGGAGGTGATGGTCGAACCATCTTTCTTCTCCGAGATGCTCGGGCTGCAGGGTCGTATGGACTTCCTCCAGCTCGACATGAGAATACTCGTGGAGCAGAAATCAGGTAAAGGAGAATGGCCATACAATAATTTTATCGTTCCTCGCCAGCGCACCTCTCATTATGTGCAACTCCTCCTCTATATGCTTATCATACGCTATAACTACCGCTCGCGATATGAAGCCAACGGCAGAAAACTTGATCCTTTCCTTCTATATTCCAAATATGAAAAAAGCCTCCTTGCCCTTGGTTTCGCCCCTGCATTAGTGGAGGAAGCCATCAAGATAAGAAACATGATCGCTGCCCGCGATATCCTTTATGCCGAACAGGGTATGGACTTTCTCAAAGACCTCACTCCCGCAATGCTTAACACCAAAGGTGAGTCCAAGCTATGGAAAGATTACACCGCCCCACAGCTCTCCTCTCTCCTTTCCCCTATCAGGGCTGTGGAGGAAACCGACAGGAAATATTATCTGCGATTCATGCGCTTTGTAGCCAAGGAGCATCTTCTGGCCAAGACCGGCAACCGCAAGAAAGAGAATTCCGGATTTGCCTCAACCTGGCTGAGCCCTCCGGAGGAGAAGATAGAGTCGGGAAATATCTATGTGGGGCTACATCTCGACCTCCCGGCAGAGAATGAAGAAGGTATAAATCAGACGGGAAAGCCGGGAAAAGTGATGAAGATTGAAGATTTAACTCTTCGCTTCACCGAAGACGACCGCAACGGAATGGCTAATTTCCGTAAAGGTGATATTGTGATTCTTTACTCTTATCCCGAAGGCTCCGTGCCGGATGCCCGACGCAATATGGTGTTTCGTTGCTCGATTGCCGACATCACTTCCCGATCTATACGCCTGCGTCTCCGAGCTCCGCAGTCGAGCGTCAAGGCTTTCTTCAATCGTCTTGATGATACCGGAGGGGAATTGCTGTGGGCGATAGAACACGACTTTGTGGAGTCATCCTTCACAGGCCTTTACCGCGCTGTCCATTCCTTTCTTTCAGCTCCTTCGTCACGACGCGACCTCCTCATGATGCGCCGTTCTCCATCAATAGATACCTCCCGTAAGCTCAGGCTCGACCATGGGAGTTTCAATAGTCTGGCTCTGAAAGCAAAGCAGGCCGGAGATATGTTTCTCATCATAGGCCCTCCCGGTACCGGCAAGACATCGTTCGGTCTCATGACATCTCTCCGCGAAGAATTAGCCGAACCCGAATCCAATGTGCTCATCTCGGCTTTTACAAATCGGGCAGTGGATGAGATATGCTCCAAACTTGCCTCCGATGGAATTGACTACATACGTCTGGGATCCGAACTCTCTTGTTCATCTCCCAAAGAGAATCTTCTCTGCAACCGTATCGCCTCATGCCGCACGGTGGATGAGGTGAGACAGGTGATTGTCAATACCAGAGTGATTGTGGCGACTACCACAGCTCTCAATTCATCTCCTCTGCTTTTCAAACTGAAAAATTTCTCATTAGCCATAATCGATGAGGCCTCGCAGATTCTTGAACCACACATCATTGGCCTCCTGTCGGCTGTCTCCCCCCGAGATATGCCGGCGATAGGTCGCTTCATAATGATCGGCGACCACAAGCAGCTTCCGGCCATCGTGCAGCAGACTCCGGCCGACTCCCGTGTGGATGAACCCGAACTTCACGCCATCGGCCTCACAGACTGCGCGCTCTCTTTGTTCGAGAGACTCGTGAGACATTACGGCAATAATCCCTCCGTATGCCACATGCTCACATCGCAAGGCCGGATGCATGAGGAAATAGCACGCTTCCCTAATGATTTCTTCTATGGTGGAAATCTTAATGCCGTACCGCTGCCTCATCAAGTGGCTTCTCTCCCGGAAATCCATACTGATGGTGAGAATAAGATAGGTGAGATTTTAAGGAGTCGGAGAATAGCTTTTTTCAATATTCCTCTTCAAAAAAGAGAGGTATCAGATAAGGTGAATCATAATGAGGCAAAGCTCATAAGCCTCCTGGTAAAAGAGATATATGAAATAAAGAAAGACACTTTTGATCCGGATCGCACGGTTGGCATCATCGTGCCCTACCGCAATCAGATTGCCGCAATCCGCAACGAGCTTACACACCACAATATTCCTGAGCTGACCGACATCACTATCGACACTATCGAACGCTATCAGGGGAGTCAGCGTAAATTCATTATATATGGCTTCACAGTGTCGCGTCCCTACCAGCTCGATTTTCTTTCCAACCAGACTTTCCGTGAGGATGAAATGATTATCGACCGCAAACTCAATGTGGCCATGACGCGGGCAGAGGAGCATCTCCTGATGGTAGGAAACGCTCCTCTGCTGAGGCGTAATGTCATATTTTCAAATCTTCTCGATTATCTCACGAGAGAGAATGCTGTTTTCTCTTCTCTAACAGACCCTGAGGAGTGAAACTACCCCGGAGATCACTCACCTACAAAAATGAGGTATTCCCCCGGTGCAAGGGTCTTGGGGATGGAGGCAGGTTTGCCGGTCATCCAGTTGGTCATTCCCTTCACGGAAGGTGCTTTCTTGAAAGGCTTCACGGTGGTCTTGCCGAGGTTGGCGACAGTGATCACATTCCCTCTGCGGAATGCTATCACATCATCCGAGGCAGTGGAGATACGCTCCACTTTCGCACCGCGTCCGCTACCGGCGGCAAGCTCCTTGCGTTCATGTTTAAGCTTGTTGAGCTTCTGATAGAAAGCTGTTACATCTTTGCCGGAATTCCAGTCGGGAGCCTCATCCTTGTCGAAGAAAGCAAACGCCCGGTTCATTCCCACTTCCTGTCCGGTATAAATCAAAGGCATCCCCGGAAGAGTGTACATAAGCACGGCAAAAGCATCTCTAAGATTACCGAGACGGTCGAACTCCGTGCCCTCCCATGAGTTGAGGTCATGATTGGTGGTCATGTTCATCATATAAGAATCACCGGGATAGATATTGGCCTCCTCATCGAGACGCACGAAGATATCAGAAGCGTGTTTCTCGGGGAATTCCTTGATGTTTCCCTTCTCATCCTTAAAGGTGTATTGACCCGAAGTGGCGGCGATAGCGCTGAAGAGGTCTTTCATGGGCCAGTTATAGTCCATATCGAAAGCATGTTCCACCAGCTCCGGATCCGGAGCCTCGGCAAGCATGAATATACCGGGCTTCACAGCCTCAAGCTGCGGACGGTTCTCATTCCAGAAATCCACAGGAACCTCCATCGCCACATCACAACGGAAGCCGTCGATATCAGCCTCACGAAGCCAATATGCCATGGCATCTGTCATCGCCTTGCGCATCTCGGGATTGGAATAATCGAATTTATATACATCCGTCCAGTCGTAAGGGCCATACATCTCTCCCTTATCATTACGCACATACCAGTCGGGATGATTCTTCACCCACGCATTGTCGCGGCCAGAGTGATTGGGTACCCAGTCGATGATCACCTTCATCCCGTTGTCGTGGGCTGTTTTAACCACTTTGCGGAAGTCGTCGATATTTCCGAATTCAGGATTGACTCCCTTGTAATCTCTCACGGCGTAATAGCTGCCGAGTTTCCCTTTTCTCCCATCCTCCGAAATAGGATGTATAGGCATGAACCAAAGGATATCGACCCCGAGATCCTTCAGGCGTGGAATCTGAGGAAGGAAAGCCTCCAAGGTGCCTTCGGGTGTGCTCTGACGGAGATTGACTTCATAAATCACGGCATCCCTACTCCACTCCGGATGATTCACGGTGGTGGGTGCCGGTGTCTGTGCGTTGCCAAATAAAGTGGCACACGCTCCTAACACTGTTGCAAGAATTTTTTTCATGATAAGCTTTTATGGGTTTTACACATTGAAGTCGTTTAAACTTCTTTGCAAAAATACAAAAAATTTTGGATGTAGTCTTAAAAAAAGAGCCCCCGGAATGAAAATCTCCCGGAGGCTCCCTGTCATATGAGACAAACCTTACTTGACAATTACTTTCACCGAATGTCCATCGACAGTGACGATATAGATACCCTTATCCACATTCACCATCACTTCGTTGGTGTCAGCCTTCAGCGATTTCACACGGATACCCGACACATCGGAAATCTCCACATTGCGGTCGATTGCTCCGCGAACCACTATGCGGCCCGCTACTCCGAACACCTTCACCAGGCTGTTCTCCACATCCGTTACCGAACTGAAATTAATTACGGCCGTATTACTGATGCGGCTCTCGCCCACGGTATATGCTGCTGTGACGCGATAGCTATGTTTGTCGCCCGCTGTGGCATCGAGATAATTCTTCTCAGCCACCGGAGATTCATTCAAAGCCTTGCCGTCGCGATATACGTTATAGCCAAGGAAGTCGGCCTCTACAGGCTTACCGTTCTTAAGGTCAATATCATCCACCATAAGCATACCCTTACCGTTGGCCACGCTTCGAAGTGCAACATATTTGGTTCCCTCAGGGATATCAAGTTCGACATTGGTCCATTCTGCCGGTACAAGATAATCTTGAAGCACCTTCACTGTAAAGTCCTCTTTCTCCTTGCCGGTAGAAGATATCAGCACCTCGATATCCTCACGCCAGTTGGGCAATGCGCTGCGCACCCAGAAATTGATTGTGCGTGCCTTGCCGCTAAGTTCCGGAGATATAAGCCATTCATCATTGGGTACCAACTCCTTATTATATACCGTAGCTATATATTTATTGCCTGTATGAGCCGTATAGCCAAGTGGCTTCACTTTCGGATCAGCTTTCACATCTATGATAAAGAAGCCCACAGGCTCACCATTGATCTCAGGCCATTCGAGAGGAGAAAGCTCGAGTTTGGGATTGCCGCTGGCATAAATGGTCCATTCTCCGATTCCGTCGGTCTGCATGTCGGTGTAGCTTTCGAAATCCTCGACATCTCCGATTCTGGGATAAAGCTCGGGGTCAGGCTCGGTCCAGTTGAGAGCCACACTTCCGTCCTCACTCTTCTCTGCCTTAAGGTCGCGGGGACCGGGGAATACAGAATAAATCGTATTGACCTCTGTGATGAAAAGATCGTCAAGGTCATACTCATCTTCAGAAGAGATGACTTCAGCGGAAAGGAGGTTAAGTTCGGGAGCATGAGGTGTGAGTGTGAACTCAAACTCGGTCTTATAGCTTTCTCCCACCTTTAGTGCCGGAATATCTATTGTCTCGGCCTCCTCATCATTCACACTAATCTTGAGTGTGGCGGTGCCAATGTCTTTCAAGCCGTTGTTTTCAACCACGAAAGGAACTTTTGCGGGCTGACCCACAGTGGCATCAATCTCATAAGGACCTTTGACACGTTCGTTATAATCCGGACGGTAATATACCTTCATGTTATCGATTATAACATAATCCTTATTGACTATGTTGGCCTTCATCCCCAACTGGAATGCACTTCCCTTTATCATGCTTCCTTTCAGAGAGGAGAGATCGATATTTTCTTCTTTCCATTCTGTATTGTCGCCGGCCAGACTTACGGTCTCAAGTTTCTCCCATTCTCCGTCAGGCTTCTTATACATAATGTCAATTGTATTCTGATTCTCCGGCTCCACAAGATGATAGAAATTCAGGGTCGGATTTTTGGATCTACCTGAGAGCTCGATATTTCCACAGAAAAACATACTGTTATCACCCGGGAAGAATCCCTGATATCCAATGAAACCATTGTCATGATCCACTGATTTGAGGCCATATAGCAGCTGATCCTCATCCTGATTGAACGTAGCATCGTCCATCAGATACCAGTTTCCATGCATCTGGTTGTCGTTCTGTACAAACCAGGGATGATGTGCTCTTGTTTCCTCAAACGATTCATAGAACGGCAGTGAATAAGGCTTGCCAACAAGCACCATGTCGGAAACGGCATAGTCTTCAGACCCCATATCCTCCGCCCATGTGCGCACGGCGAAGAGGAAATAATACTGTTCGGGATTGGTATAATCGAAAGCCGCACCATTTGCGGAGGTCTTCCCCATCGGTACCAACTCATTGTTCTGATATACGAAGAGTTCATATTCCACAGCACCGGGAGCATAGGCAAGACCGTTGATGTCGGCATCCACCTTGTCCCAGGAGATGTTGACACGGGTGAAGTTGGTAACTTCCGGTTTCAGATTGGCCACTGCTGGAGGTATGTCATAACCCACATAACATTCACCGGGAGTGCGCGGACCCGTAGTGTCGGAGCCCTCACACATCACTATATAAGAATGAGTTCCCTTAGCGCTTACATTATCCACATAGCTCACCTCCTCGCCGGGTGCGGGTGTGAGTGTGGCAACAAGGATTCCGTCGCGGACAATCTTCACACAGTCGAGCTCCTTGAGTGGATTGCCTGTGATATCGAGAGAAGGCGCACGGAATTTCACGGTCGCGTTCATAGCTCCAAGAGCACCGGGAATCACCTGCAGGTTCTCCACCGCTCCGGGTGTGGTAGGCACCGAACTATAATCCACGATGAAATTGTCCACACTCACCTTTGTAGCACCGAAATCATTCTTTGTGTGGATACCCACATAATAAATGTCGGTGGTGGGAGCGGTATAGCTAAGTCGCTGCCAGAGGTCGGGCTGGAGCACTTCATTATATGTCTCCGTGATCTCTGTCATAGGAAGAATCACGGCTGTCATGGCGGATGCCTCGGGAGAAGTGCCGATACATACCTCGAAATAATCCTGATAGCCCACAAGCTCTTTCCATATCTCAAACATTATCGGATATGAATGTCCGGCTTTCATGTGTATGCCCGGAGAGAACAGCCAGTCATCCTTAACTGTATTTACATGTCCCCCGGCCACATAATTGCGATACATACGGTCCCATTCCCAGGTGTTGCCGTCGCCATCACAATCCTCGGCAGTGAAGTGGTATCCCTCCTCCTCAGTGCTAAACATATTCAGATAGCTCTCCTCCACCCCACCGAGATAAGCTGTATTTGAATCCACATCTTTATACGGGAATCCGCGATAAACGGGAGTCACATTGTAGGAATACGCAGTGAAAGCAGTCACTCCCGCAGGATAATCCTCTTCAAAGGAGGTCACGTTGCCCACCTCATGCACCACTCCGTCGTTTCGTCTAAGCACGTAAGAGAGGTCGCTTCCTTCCAGACCATCTTTGAGCAATGAGGTCGGTTCCTTCCAGGTTAGGATGAATTTACCATTCTTCCGGGAAAGCACGGGGCGATCCATCTTATCGGGAACGTCATATCCGATCCATTGACTGAGGAGCATCTTTTTGCCTCGACCCGATTCGTTGGAAAAATAGAAATCGAACTTATATGTGTCGGGACGATCAAAACTCAAGGGAATCGAAACGGGCTCACCGGGCGCACATGTGCCGGTTGCCACTTCCTCGCCATTACGATTAAGTGTATAGGTGAGCTCAGTGGTGGAATTCATACGCTTTCCGGCTATGGTCTTGGTCGGAGCCACGCAGTCGAGTGTTCCCGAAAGGGCACCCTTCTCAAAATTGAATACCACTTTGGTGGCCTCGTTGGGAGCGGTCTCAGCAGGAGGAACAGGAGGAATATAAGCTCCTGTTATCTCCGCAGATTTAGGCATTGCGCCGATAAACTGCGACTTAGCAGTCTTAAGGTCCACCTTATAAAGCCCGGCGGACTGATCGGTATTATTGGCGATATAACAGGTATTGTCATCAAGATCGATACATCCGGAAGTCTTGTATTGATGCTTGATACCGGTGGATCCCACAAGGGTCTTTTCCCCGGTGGTCTTATCCATCTTATAGAGTTTGCCGTCGCTGAGCTCATGCCAGTAAAGCTGCCCCGTATTGTCAAACATCATCACCGGCACTGAAACGGCCGGCAGATAAGCCACACGTGCGAAATGATGGGTGTCAGGGTTATAGGTCATAAGCTGGGTCACAGGGCCCGTACCCTCATCCACGGCGCAGAAAGTATATACGATCTTGGTTATAGGGTCGGTAGCACCGGAATATACCCTTATTTGCGGTTCGAGCATATACTGGTCGGTGACGCGCACAGCATCCATATCATAACGGTAGATCACGGTGTTCCATAACCTTCCGGCCTCATCTATTCCCTCATGCAAAACCAAATAGTCATTATTGTCGATATAGATTCCTACATCTATAGGACCGGGACCCACTATCTCCTCGGCGGTGATAGGGCTGGCTTCGATATTGAAACTTTTGATACGGTATGGTTGCAGACCTCCGCCCCAGTCATCCTCATAAATCACTGTCGCAATCATCTGCTTTCCCGTAGCTGTGGTAGCCATCGGGGCAGCCTTTCTGGCTTTGACAGGCCCGGAAGCGATCGCCTCATCCAATGTCAGGATGGAATTCGCTTTCTTTGACGGTCCGTCGTGTCTTGCCCTCTCACCTAAAAGCCGTATAGGCTTCTTATCTATGGTGGCTGCATGGACACATAAACAGCCCACAAGCAGCGCAAGCATTAAAGTAAATTTTCTCATAATGAATTATTTTATGGAAACGAAATTTGATTCTTTCAAGTTCGATAGTTATCCAGTCGCAAAGATAAGATTAAAAAAAGGAAAGTCAATTCGCATTTTTTGTTCTAAATCAAATAATAGAAGTAAGTAAATCCGTTTTAATAAAAAATATTGCTGCGAAGAGTAATAAATGACTTCTGACAAAACGGAATAAGAATATATATATTATCTGAAAAGCAATATTTATTGAATAATTATTAAAAGTGGAATAATTATTAAAAAGGAGAAGCCGCCATGTCGATGTTTGAAGACACGCATATCCCGGTCACATTGCGTCAGGTGCTTTCGCAATATTGCCTTCCTCCCGAAGAACTCGTCAGAGACTTCGAGGCGGCCGCACGTCTGGTGGAAGTAAGAAAAGGGCAGTCTGTCGTCCGTCAGGGAAGAGTATGTGATGATTTCGTGATCAACCGTTGCGGGCTTTTCCGGGTATGCCATCACTCAGACGAAATGGAAGACACCGTGCTCTTCGGCACATCGGGCGATGTATTCACTTCCCTCCATTCCTTCTATGCCGGAGAGCCATCGATTTTCTCTCTCAAGGCAGTGGAGGATTCCCAGGTCTGGCTTATAAGCTATGGAAAACTCCGTCAGCTGGAGAATAAATATCCGGCCATGATTAAATGGCTGCACGATCTGATGATCGAGCAGATGTATGGCTTTGAGAAGCGCTATCTATTTTTCAGCAATAAATCGGCAGAAGAGCGTTTCCTGAATTTCCTTCGCATCCACAGCGTATCATTAAGAAGAGCCTCCGTAAAATATATCTCCAGTATCGTTCCCCTAAAATATATAGCCCAGTATCTTAAGATCACCCAGTCCACTCTTTCGCGTCTCAGGAAGCGTCTTGTGGCTCCGGCCGACCGTGATGAGGGGAAATAAGGGCTAAAAAATGAGAAAAAGTAAGAAAAAATCAGGAAAATTCGATTAAAACCCAAAAATATTCCGTAAAAACTTGCAAGGTTTAAAAAAAGTTTGTAATTTTGCCATTGCAAGTCGCAAGATTTGTTGAGTTTGAGTTATAGATTTAGGAAGGGTGGGTGAGTGGCTGAAACCACCAGTTTGCTAAACTGACGTAGGAGCAATCCTACCACGAGTTCGAATCTCGTCCCTTCCGCATAATATGCGCTAAATGTGTTAATGATAAGCACTTAGCGCATATTTTGTATAAAGTCCATAGACGCGCTATGGACGCTGATGCATATTTTAATCTCAAAATTGTGCATAACTTATACCTCTAATCCATTCAGAAGCGGATAATGAACTGATATAGCAAAGATATAGGGTGAGCGCCGAAACCATTTGAATCCTCTATGTAATCGCATAAGACTTTGGTCAGCCGTCAGATGCTACATTGGAGGATTCTTATATTAGATGGAGTCTTAAATGGTAAAACCTAAAACCGAAATAGAAAAAACGATATTTCCCGGCTTTCGCCCCAACTGCTCAATATAACCCTAAAGATACTTGGGCTAATGTTCCAATACATGACTTCACGTCTAACAGCGACATTGACTGGAGCAAGAGCTTGGAGGAAATCGAGGTTCAACTCTACAAAATACAAACTTTCGGATGAAGAAATTGCCTTCATCAAATCGATGATTAAACCAATGTAATTAGACACCCCAAGAATGTGTAAAGCCATTTTATATATTCTTTCAACGTGTAAAGAAAATCGACTTTTCTTTACACGTTATTATTTTAGCATTCTTCTTAAACTCCATTTATTCCTCTCCTTATTGAACCAATTCCCTCTTTTTCTTTTTATATTATTATAATATATTAACTTTGAAAAACACACGATTATGAAAATACACGAACTTAAGAAGCAAGGCATCATCGCATTGGTATGCGTCTCCACTTTATTCGCCGGCACAGGCTGCTCTTCTCTCAGAAATACTTGGAACGGTATGACCCAGACCGGACAAGGGGCCACCGCAGGTGGAGCCGCCGGAGCTGCCGTGGGCGCAGGTATCGGTGCCTTGATCGGCGGTGGTAAAGGCACATGGATCGGTGCACTCGTGGGTTCGGCCCTCGGTGCCGGCACCGGTGCCCTGGTTGGAAATCAGATGCAACGTCAGAAAGACCAGCTCGAAAGGGAATTCGACCAGCTTCGTGCCCAAGAAGCTAATAATGCCGCCGCCATCAACGATATCAAGATTTCTACAGTTAAAGATAGCAACAACCTCGACGCCATCAAGCTCGTACTTGGAAATTCAGTGCTCTTCAAGACAGGCAGCTATCAGCTGTCACCCGAAGCACAGGCAGCTCTGGCAAAAGTGGCTTATAACCTCGGACAGTTCCCGAATACGGATGTCACCGTGGTGGGCTATACCGACAATACAGGATCTCAGGCCGTGAATGAAACTCTCTCCCTTGAACGTGCCGACGCCGTGAAGGATTATCTGATCAATGCCGGTGTGGCTTCCTCCCGCCTCAAAGCTATAGGTCGTGGATGGAACGACCCCATTGCCTCCAACGCCACTGCCGAAGGACGCGCTCAAAACCGCCGCGTGGAAATCTATATCACCGCTGATCAGCAGATGATTCAGAACGCCGAGCAGCAGGCAAGATAAGCTTTCCTTATATAATATATAGAGTAGAAAGATATAATATAGAGTAGAAAGATAAATACAAATTCTTATAATAATAATCTCAATGACGGATTGCCAGCGATTTCCGTCATTGAGATTTTTTGTGGAGCAAAAACAGCCTGATTAGCGTCTAAATAATCTTTATTAGCTTTTTTTATGACAAAAATACCTGTTTTATCAATCTTTTTTTGTAAATTTGCCACAATTTTTACAGGTAATTCAAAGGTCACAGATAATTTATCCCAGCGAGCCCGTGAAATCGGGTTCTTTTTTATTTACCCGGATGCTTATCTCCGTGACATTTGGTTTTTTAAACAATCTTTCGGAAACAACATGGACATTAAAGACATTACTGTCAAGTTTGCCGAACCCACAGAGGCCAAGTATGCCGACCTTATAGTGCGGCTCATCTATGAGTCTGCTCTCCAGCGCGGCACCGGTATAGCAAAGCGTACACCGGAATACATCGCCCAGAAAATCAACAGTGGAAAGAGCGTCGTTGCCCTTCATGGCGACCGCCTCGTGGGGTTCAGCTACATAGAGAGCTGGGGGCATGGTGATTTTGTAGCCACATCCGGACTGATTGTCGATCCAGAATACCGCCATCTTGGCCTTGCCGGCGCCATCAAGGCGAAAACTTTCGAGCTGGCTCGACTTCGCTTTCCGTTTGCCAAACTTTTCTCAATCACCACCTCTCTGCCGGTGATGAAACTAAACTCACGCATGGGTTACAAACCCGTAACTTTCTCCGAACTCACCGATGACGAGGAGTTCTGGCGTGGATGCGAAGGCTGCAAGAATTATGACATACTGCAACGAAACAACCGTCGCATGTGTCTTTGCACAGGGATGCTCTTCGACCCTGAACAGCCCCTTGCGCCTAAAGACAGGCCAAACCCATACGTCATGGTGGTCAAAAACACATTCAAGAAAATATTCCATCTAAAATAGTAAGTCATAATTCATAACTCATAAAATGGATAATAGTCAGAATAAGAAGAAAAAAGTGTTGCTTGCATTCTCCGGTGGTCTTGACACCTCGTTCGCTGTCAAATATCTCTCGGAAGACCTCGGATATGAGGTGCACACAGCTATCGCAAATACAGGCGGTTTCTCTCCTGAAGAGCTGAAGATAATCGAGGAGAAATCGAAAAAACTCGGCGCCGTCAGCCATGCCACTCTCGATATAACTCAGGAATACTACGATAAGAGCATCAAGTATATGGTGGCCGGAAATGTGCTCCGCAACGGCACATATCCAATCTCCGTGAGCTCCGAACGTATCTTCCAGGCCATCGCTACAATCGAATATGCCAAGAAGATAGGTGCAGATGCGATCGCCCACGGTTCAACTGGTGCCGGTAACGACCAGGTGCGTTTCGACCTCACTTTCCAGATCCTCGCTCCCGAAATTGAAATTATAACTCCCACCCGCGACCTCGCCCTTACACGTGAATATGAGATCGATTATCTCAAGAAGCATGGATATGAGGCCGACTTCAAGAAACTCGAATATTCAATCAACAAAGGCCTCTGGGGCACTTCAATCGGTGGAAAAGAGACTCTTCATTCCGATCAAACTCTTCCTGATGAAGCTTATCCTTCGCAAGTCACTGCCACTGAGCCTGAGAAACTCACCATCTCCTTCAAGGAGGGTGAGATTTCGGCTGTCAACGGTAAGGAATACACCGACAAGGTGGAGGCCATCCGTGAAGTGGAGCGCATCGGATCTCGATTCGGGATCGGAAGGGATATGCATATCGGCGACACGATCATCGGCATCAAAGGTCGCGTAGGTTTTGAGGCTGCCGGCCCTATCCTTATCATCGCCGCCCACAAGATGCTCGAAAAGCATACCCTCACAAAATGGCAGCAATACTGGAAGGACCAGGTGGGGACATGGTATGGAATGTTCCTCCACGAGGCACAATATCTCGAACCAGTGATGCGCGATATCGAGAAGATGCTTGAAAGCTCCCAGCGTAACGTGACAGGTACGGTAGAAATCCTCCTACGTCCCCTTTCCTATACTTTGGTTGGCGTAGATTCACCTTTCGATCTGATGAAGACCGATTTCGGTGAATATGGTGAGATCAACAAGGCATGGACCGCAGATGATGTGAAAGGATTCACCAAAATTCTCGGAAACCAGATGAAAATCTACCACAACAACCAGGTCAAAAACGGCAAAGCGGAATAAAATGAAGAAAGTAGGAATAATCGGAGGCGCCGGCTATACAGCCGGCGAACTTCTCCGCCTTCTCATCAATCATCCGGGCGTCAAAGTGCAGTGGATTCACTCAGAGAGCAACGCCGGCCGCCCTGTCTCAGCTGTCCACACAGGTCTGCTCGGCGAGACCGACCTGCATTTCTCCGATTCGCATCCCCTCGATGAAATCGACCTCCTCTTCCTTTGCTCTGCACATGGACACAGCCGGAAGTTCTGGGAGGAGAATACACGTCCCGAAGGGCTAAAGGTGGTGGATCTGGCTCAGGATTTCAGAGATGAAAGCAATGGTTATGTATATGGTCTGCCGGAGAAAAATATCGACCGCATAAAAACTGCTGATTCGGTAGCCAATCCGGGATGCTTCGCCACTGCCATCCAGCTCGCCCTCCTCCCTTTGGCTGCCGCCCAACTTCTTCCGACCAACGGTGATATCAACATCACTGCGCTCACCGGCAGCACCGGTGCCGGTGTGAAGCCGGGATCCACAACCCATTTCAGCTGGCGTAACGATAATATCTCCGTATATAAACCTTTCACCCACCAGCACCTCAAGGAGATCGGGATGACTCTCAGTCAACTTCAGCCCGGTCACGAGGCGCATATCACCTTCATACCCATGCGTGGTGACTTCCCGCGCGGAATCTTCGCGGCTCTCACCCTCGATTGCCCTCTTTCGCAGGAAGAGGTGGGGAAGCTTTATAAGGATTACTACAAAGATGCACCATTCGCCGTGGTGAGCGATGATCCGATACATCTCAAGCAGGCCGTAAATACCAACAAGGCTGTGATCAATGTCCTGGTCAACGACGGCAAACTTCTTGTCACTGTTGCTGAAGACAACCTTCTGAAAGGGGCTTCCGGACAAGCAGTCCAGAACATGAATATCATGTTCGGATTCGACCAGCGCGCCGGTCTGCGGCTGAAGGCATCCGCCTTCTAAAAGGAACCGTCTTCTGTAAAGAAGATTTGGTCCCTTTCATTTATATATCTATTCCAAATCCCTTTTTGTCATGGAATTATTCGATGTCTATTCATTATACGATATAGAGCCGGTGTCGGGGAAAGGATCCCATGTCTTCACAGAAGACGGCACCGACTATCTCGATCTTTACGGCGGTCATGCCGTGATTTCCATCGGGCATGCCCATCCCGATTATGTGAAAGCTGTTTCCGACCAGGTGGCCCGTCTCGGCTTTTACTCCAATTCAGTGGAAAATTCTCTCCAGAAGCAACTTGCCGAGAAATTAGGTCGCCTTTCCGGATATGAGGATTATTCCCTCTTTCTCTGCAATTCCGGGGCTGAGGCGAATGAGAACGCTTTCAAGTTAGCTTCATTCACCACCGGACGATCCAAGATTCTGGCAATCGGCAAAGCTTTTCACGGGCGCACCTCCGGTGCTGTGGCCGCCACTGATAATCCCGCCATACGCGCCCCATTCAATGAGACGGAGAATGTGGATTTTATCCCTCTCAACGACTCTGAGGCTGCTGCGCAAGCCATTGCCTCAGGGCAATATGCAGCTGTGATTGTGGAGGGTATCCAGGGAGTATCGGGAATACATCTCCCCACCCACGAGTTTCTGCAAACACTTGAAAAAGAGTGCAAGAAGAGCGGCACACTCCTCATCCTCGATGAGATTCAGAGCGGTTATGGCCGCACCGGCCGTTTCTTCGCTCATCAATATGCCGGGATCCGCCCCGATATCATCACGTGCGCCAAAGGTATCGCCAACGGTTTCCCTTGCGGGGCCGTACTGATCTCTCCTGAGATTCCAGCGAAAAAAGGGATGCTCGGCACCACCTTCGGCGGCAATCATCTGGCTTGCGCGGCTGCAATCGCCGTGCTTGATGTAATGGAGAAGGAGAATCTCGTGGAGAATGCAGCCCGTGTGGGCAGGCATCTCATCGAGGAACTACGCAAGATTCCGAAGGTGAAGGATGTCAGGGGACGCGGACTGATGATCGGTATGGAGGTGGAAGGATTTTCCGGATCCGAACTCCGCAAAAAGCTTCTCTTCGACCGGCATATATTCACCGGAGGCGCCGGCAAAGATACCGTGCGTCTGCTCCCTGCCCTATCCCTGTCGATGGAGGAGGCCGATCAGTTTCTTAACGCTTTTAAGGAAATATTAGAATGAGGTCAATATGAGAAAATTTACTACTGTAGCGGATATCGGGCCGCTTGATATAGCATTGGCCGAAGCTGCCGAAATAAAGAAAGATCGCTTCGCCTTCACCGAGTTGGGACGCAACAAGACCCTGCTCATGATATTCTTCAATTCATCCCTGCGCACCCGTCTATCCACCCAGAAGGCTGCCATGAATCTGGGTATGAATGTGATGGTTCTCGATGTAAACCAGGGCGCATGGAAGCTCGAAACCGAACGTGGTGTGGTGATGGACGGCGACAAAGCCGAACATCTCCTTGAAGCTATCCCCGTTATGGCCTCCTATTGCGACATCATTGGAGTGAGGGCATTCGCCGGTCTCACCGACAAGAAGGAGGATTATGAGGAGAGAGTGATCGAACAGTTTATCAAGTATTCGGGGAAACCGGTGTTCAGTATGGAGGCTGCCACGCGCCATCCCCTGCAGAGCTTCGCCGACCTTATCACTATCGAGGAATTCAAGACCAAGCCGCGCCCGAAAGTGGTGATGACATGGGCTCCTCATCCCCGCGCCCTTCCGCAGGCTGTGCCCAATTCATTCGCCGAGTGGATGAATGTTACCGATTATGATTTCGTGATCACACATCCCAAAGGATATGAACTTGATCCGAAGTTCGTTGGTCGGGCTGTAGTGGAATACGACCAGCGTCGCGCTTTCGAAGGTGCCGATTTCATATATGCAAAGAACTGGTCGGCATATGCCGACCCCAATTATGGGAAGGTGATCTCCACCGATCGCGACTGGACTGTCGATACTGAAAAGATGGCCCTCACCGATAACGCCTTTTTCATGCATTGCCTGCCGGTGCGCCGCAATATGATTGTCACAGATGATGTGATAGAAAGCGATCGCAGCCTTGTGATTCCGGAAGCCGCCAACCGCGAGATTTCCGCCCAGACAGTGATAAAGAGAATGCTTGAGACACTCTGACAGATTATGATAAATGTAGTGAAGATTGGAGGAAATGTGATCGACAATCCTCCCGTATTGGAAGCCTTCCTGCGCGATTTCGCCGCCATGGAGGGGAAGAAGATTCTCGTGCACGGCGGTGGTAAGGAAGCCACGCGTATGAGTGAGAGCATGGGCATCAAGGCCAACATGATAGAGGGGCGCCGGGTCACCGACCGTGCCACTCTCGACATCGTGACAATGGTCTATGCCGGTCTGATCAATAAACGCATCGTAGCACTTCTCCAGGCGATGGGATGTGACGCAGTGGGTCTCACCGGGGCGGATGGCAACGTGATTCCCGCCACCCGCCGTCCCGCAAAGCCGATCGACTACGGTTTCGTGGGCGACATCGATCCCGCTAAGGTCAACCACCGATTCATCGCCTCTCTTCTCGATGAAGGGAAGATTCCGGTGTTCTGCGCAATATGTCACGACGGTGCAGGTACACTCCTCAATTGCAATGCCGACTCGATAGCGGCTGCCGTGGCGCTTGCCGCCTCCCGGATTGATGATACACGTCTCACATATTGCTTCGAGAAACCGGGAGTGATGACCGATGTGGAGGATGAGAATTCCGTGATTCCTCTTATCACGCCAACCCTTTTTGAAACTCTTAAGGCACAAGGCGTTGTGGCTGCCGGAATGATTCCCAAGCTGCAGAACGCTCTCAAATCCGCCTCCGAGGGAGTGAAGGAAGTGAGGATATGTTCCTCCAATAATCTTCTAAGCGATAGGGGCACTATCGTAAGAAGTCAGGAATAACAGATGAGTCTTTTACGTGTATTATGAATCATGCATTATGAATTATGAATTGAAAGAAGCGGTTGAACTATTGCAATCATTGATTGCGGTCAAATCCTTTTCACGCGAGGAGGATGCCACTGCCGATATCTGGGAGAAATGGCTACGCGATCACGGAGCGGAAAATGTGAGCCGCTTCCACAACAATGTGTTTGCCGTCGGAACCGGATACGATCCTTTCCGTCCCACTCTGATGCTGAATTCACATCACGACACTGTGCGTCCTGCCCCATCCTATACCCGTGATCCCTTTGATGCCTCCATTGAGAATGGTCGTATCTACGGACTGGGAAGCAATGATGCCGGCGGTTCGGGAGTGGCATTGGCCACCACATTTCTTAAACTACGTCATCGCACCGACCTACCTTTCAATCTTATCTTCGCTATCACCGCTGCGGAAGAGGTGATGGGAGAACACGGCATGAGGGCTTTCCTCCCTCATCTGACACAGTTGGGAATCACCCCCGACATGGTGATTGTGGGAGAGCCGACCGGTATGAAAGCCGCCGTAGCTGAAAGAGGACTGTTGGTATTCGACGCTGTCACCGAAGGGAAATCCGGTCATGCTGCCCGCAATGAAGGTATCAATGCTATCTATCGTGCAATTGAGGATATCGACCGCCTTAGAAGTTTCACCACTCCGGAAGTGAGTGAAACATTAGGACCTATAAAGGTGAGTGTGACAATGATATCGGCCGGCACGCAGCATAACGTGGTGCCCGATCGGTGCGAATGGGTGGTGGATGTGCGCACCACCGACGCCTATACCAACGAGGAGACCGTCGGTCTTATCCGCAATGCTGTGAAGTGGTCAGAGCTCACCCCCCGCTCCACAAGGGTGCATGCATCTGTGATTCCTGCGGAACATCCTTTAGTGGAGGCGGCAAAGGCGCTGGGTATCGATACTTTCATCTCCCCCACCACTTCCGACATGGCTCTGATGCACGGCATCGACTCACTTAAAATCGGGCCGGGAGAATCAGCGCGTTCGCACACTGCTGACGAATATATAGAAATCAAGGAAATTGAGGAGGCCATCCGTCTCTATCCCCACCTCATAGAGACTGCGGCGGGTTTGATTGAACTGGAAAGGCCTGTAATAGAATTATAATATGGCAAAACAATTATGGAATAAGGGTTTCGAACCCGACAAGGCTATAGAAAACTTCACCGTCGGTCAGGACCGTGAACTCGATCTCCGCCTGGCACGCTATGATGTGCTTGGATCGATGGCTCATATCACCATGCTTCAGGAGATAGGCCTCCTGACACGTGAGGAACTCGACCGTCTCCTCCCTGCTCTCGAAGATATACTGTCAACCATTGAAAAAGGGGAATTCGTGATTGAGGAAGGTGTGGAGGATGTCCACTCTCAAGTGGAATTCATGCTCACCTCCAAATTGGGGGATATCGGCAAGAAGATTCATTCCGGTCGGTCGCGCAACGATCAGGTGCTCGTGGATCTGAAACTCTTCTTCCGCGAGGAGCTGCGCAATATCTCCGAAGCTATAGGACGTCTGTTTGCTATTCTCCAGCGTCTTTCTGAAGAACATAAGGATAAACTTATGCCCGGATATACCCATCTGCAGGTGGCTATGCCCTCTTCGTTCGGCTTATGGTTCGGTGCTTATGCCGAGAGCCTTACGGATGACATGCAGCTCATCAACGCCGCCTACCGCATCGCCAACCAGAATCCTTTGGGTTCTGCTGCCGGATATGGTTCCTCATTCCCTCTCGATCGGGAGATGACCACTGATCTTCTCGGCTTTGACCGTCCTCATTATAATGTGGTAGCCGCCCAGATGAGCCGTGGTAAGACTGAAAGAGCCGTGGCAATGGCCGTGGCTACCGTGGCATCCACTTTGGGTCATCTTGCGATGGATGTATGTATGTGGATGTGTAACAACTTCGGTTTTATTTCCTTCCCCGATGAACTCACCACCGGGTCGAGTATCATGCCCCATAAGAAGAATCCGGATGTATTCGAGATCATGCGTGGAAAATGCAACCGGCTTCAGGCCCTCCCCAATGAACTCACAATCCTTACCACTAATCTCCCCCTGGGTTATAACCGCGACCTCCAGCTAATGAAAGATATTGTTTTCCCGGCTACTACCGAGCTCATAGAATGTCTCGATATGGCAGGCTATATGCTGGAGCATATACAGGTCAAAGATAATATCCTCGATGATCCCCGCTACGACTATATCTTTACTGTAGAGGATGTGAACCGCCTGGTGCTGGAGGGTATGCCTTTCCGTGATGCTTACCGGGAGGTCGGTATGGCTGTTCAGGAGAAGAGATATAAGCCGACAAGAGAGGTTCATCACACTCATCTTGGCAGTATAGGCAATCCTGCTAACGATAAAATTGCCGAGAAAATGGAATCACTCATGGATGAAATAATAGGAGAAAAATAACCATTTTAAAAAAAATGTTAAATTACAAAACTTTTTTCCTGTCAACGATGTTTTATTAAACAAAGAAAGTAAATTCGTTTCATGATGTTAGGTTAGTTAAAAAGCACAGAAACGCGGCCGATGTGAATCGGTCGCGTTTTGGCTTATTGGAAGAATTGGAATGATTGGAAGAATCGGAATGATTGGAAAAATTGGACTAATTGGAAGAATTGGAGGTGCATACCAATAATTGAAAAATTATTTATCAAGGCCCTGACTTCGTCATTGCTTCACCCTAACTCAAACTTACATAATTGTATAATGCTGAAAATCATTCATATTCATCTAAGCATTATAAAAGTGGCGAAGTCAGGAAATATGTTACCGATTATTTTTTTAACATTTCAATCCTCTGATAGAGGGGGAGCAGAAATTTTTTAGAGTAGAACAGCGGAACAGGATAGTTCAAATAAGTGTATAGTCGATCATATCTATTTTTTTGCAAATATACTAAAAATCCCTCATTGAGGGACAATTTTACCATATTTTATCCCTCATTGAGGGACAATTTTACTATATTTTGTCCCTCAATGAGGGATTTTACCATTTATCCCTGTCAGAATTCCTTATTTAATGAAGGCTTTGTGACAATCAAGAATTGCCACACAGCCTCCAAAATAATTCTATAACTCACCCGGAGAGTTATCAATTTTGCTCCGTTGCGGCGAGCACCTTTTTTTGACAGGATACTATTTTACAGGAGTTCCGTGGACAATATATATTTTAGACAGGAGAACAGGAGAACAGTATATATTTTAGACAGGAGAACAGGAGGACAGTATATATTTTAGACAGGAGAACAGGAGGACAGGAGGGGATAAACTCTTGTTTATCAAAATTTATCCTCCTGTTCTCCTATCCTCCTGTTCTCCTGTTCTCCTGTCTAAAAAATTTCTCTACTGTCCTCCTGTCAAAAAATTGTTCTCCTGTCGATGGAGGGTTAGTTTTGCTCGGTGGCGGCAAATCCCATAAGGTATGCCTTGATGAAATCGTCGATTTCGCCATCCATCACGCCATTTACATCTGAGGTCTGATGGTTGGTACGGTGCTGAAGCTCCTTCTGTGAAATTCTGATATTTCGTCATTGCGTCACCCTAAATCAAACTTACATAATTGTATAATGCTGAAAATCATTTATATTCATCTAAGCATCATAAAAGTGGCGAAGTCAGGAAATTGGAAGAATCGGAGGGGCTTATCACTAATTGAAAAATTATTTATCAAGGCCCTTTATTTGGCGCTTGGGAGTTATACCAAGATCCTTGAGACTCTCGATGCGTCGGAAGAGATTTCCTTTCCCCTCGGAGAGCTGACTTTTCCCCTTTTCGAATGTAGCCGAAAGCCGGGAGATATGAAGCCCTATCTCCTCAATAGTCTCAGAGAAGAGTGCTGTCTTCTCATAAAGGTCCGTAGCCGTCTTCACTATAGCCTCCACATTCTTCGTTTGCCTGTCTTGCTGCCACATATTGAAAGCCAATTGTAGCGCTATCATCAGGTTGGAGGGAGATATTATCACAATCCCCTTTGAATATGCGTAAGATGGGAGATCCTTATCCTGTTCGATAGCAGCAAGATAACTCTGGTCATTGGGGATAAACATCAGAACAAGCCCTATGGCGTCGCTCACCAACTTGTCATATTTCTTGGTAGCCAGTTCATCTATATGACGGCGCACGCTGCGAGCATGTTCGCGCAGTTTAATCTTTCGGGTTGCTTCATTGTCAGCATCAAAAGAATCGGCGTATGCCGTGATGGAAACCTTGGCATCTATAATCACTGATCTACCTTCCGGGAACCTTACCACCACATCCGGGCGGAAATTGCGTCGATCATCATCCTTGACATTCTCCTGAACGAAGAAATGCACATCCCTCTCCAGTCCGCTGCTCTCAAGAAGCGTCTCCAAAATCATTTCCCCCCAGTCTCCTTGAGCTTTTGAATCCCGTTTGAGCACACGCACAAGGTTGGCGGCATCATTCCCTATCTTGTCGGTCTGTTCTTTTAATGCAGAAATTGTGATCTGTTGCTGTTGGCCGAACATCCGCATCGTAGTTTCGAAAGAATGTTTCAGTTCCTCTTTATTGATCTCTCCGGCCATACGCGTTTCATTGACACTCTTACGGAAAGTGTCGAATTCCTTACGTATCGGATCTAAAAGTTCGGAGATCTGTTCCCGGTTAGTTTGCTGCAAATCTTTCTGACGGGCCAACAGCACCTCCCTTTCCGTCTCAAACATTTGCAACCGCTGCTGTTCGATTTCCCGGTGAGTCTGCTTCAGCGATTCCATCTCGCGCGCATGACTCTTCTCAAGCCCTCTCAATTTCTCTTCTGCAATCTCTATCTCCGCCTTCAGCCGCGACTCCTTAGCCACGAATCGTGCACGGCAGATCAGATATGTCACGATGGCGGAAATCACTACGCCACAAACCAACAATACAATACCAAGCATTACATTCATACCGCAAAAATATATAATTTATTCATCAGCTCAAAATAATTCGACCGGTTACAATTACAAAAACAGGTCCGCCACCTTCGAGGGAAAGTGGCGGACTTATTTCTGTTTATCGGAATCGTAAATCTATCAGTTGCTGAAAACAACTGTAGCCTTCTTTGTAGTCTCATTGTATGAACACTTCCAGGTTCCACCCAACGCGGTGGTGGGACTCACTCCTGTTCCAGCAGCATTAAGTGTCTGACCTCCGGTAACCTTCCAGCCTTCGAGATCATCTACTCCCTTGTCGGTGGTATAGATGGCACCATGTCCGGTAGGACTCTTCGACATCGTATGCCAGATACCTGCTTCATCGCGGAATGTGAAGATAACATAGAATTTATCTGCACTCGTAGTGAGTGATTCATAGTTGAAGTTGAAAAGCTGATCCGGGTCTGCCATAGTGATGTAGTTACCGATCGGCTTGCCCGGCCAGTTATACACCGGGTTCTTTTCATCTCCATTCTTTGAATAGATAAACACGTGGGTTGCTCCGGCCACATTGAAGTGAGTACGATAAACCGAAGTATTCTTAGGAGTCGTATTCACGCATCTCACCGACATTGCTGCTCCATGTGAATTGTTACGTCCATTCACCTCTGCATTATCATACGAAGCAATCGAACCGGAAATCTTCAGATATTTAAGCCAGTTGCCTATGTGGTCTTTTTCAAGGCCATCTGCTGCTGTTGCACTCCAATAATAACCGGCAGCCGATTCTCCCATCTGAGTTTTTGTGGTCGCATCGTAATATCTCACTTTCGGGAAATAAACCACCTGATTCTTTGCATTTACGAACTTAGCCTGATAATAGCTACCCTCCTGGTTCATAGTGAACGACTTGGAGTTTTTCAGGGTGTTCCAGATATCCTCACGCGGGATTTCGTATCCCGGAGGACAAAGATCGGAATACATATTCGGATCCTGCTTATTAGTATTATAATCAGCTGCCATATAGTAACCACCGGCAGCATCGGGATCACCGGTGATCAGCACGCCGGTATCCGATTCTATATACATCGCAGCTGATTCAGATCCGAGATTACGGTCGAGCCAATAGTAAGTACCGGCCGGTCCCTGACGCACTTCATAATAATAGAACACACCCGTCGGCTCTTCCTTATCTATACGATATTCCTTGGTATTGGGTCGCCAGTCGGCAGGACAATCGAAGAAACCTGTGTGATAGAGATCAAGCTCATAGTCGGTGGAACTTGTGCCATCGGTAGATGAAACCGTAAATGTGAGTGTTCCGACCTCGTAGGTCCAGTCATCACCTACCGGTGGAGTGCGCGTTACAGTCACCTCTACCTCACCGGTCACATTGGTGCCACTTGTGCGTGAAACCGAAACTCCCGAGATACCTTTCCAGCTTATATTCCAGTTGAATGGCTGACCCTCATTCATATCTTTGAACTTGACTTTGTATTCATAGGTCCAACGGGTTGCAGCTGTTTTTCCACCATAGTTGATGGGGAAATGAAGACCGGAATCACGTATAGAATCATTATTCTGGGCAGTCTTCAGACCACGACAGGTGGAGTGTACGAAGGTCCAGTAATCATTTCCTTCTGTATATCCTGTGCTATATTTCGAGTTGGTGGCTCCGGGCTCCTTTATCAGAAGTTGCACAGTACAAAGGTCTTCACCCATGAAGTCGCGTGTCCATTTCACAGGAATCTCACGCTGTAATCCTTTCCATGTCACAACTATCTTGCCCGAAAGCTCTCCGGGGTCTTTGGTAGTCTTGAAATCAACAGGCACTTTGAATACTACACCCTTATATGCTGCTTCACCGGTGCCAACCTCCTCCGGAGAAGTTGCTGCTTCAATATCGTTGAATTTCATCCAACTCTGAGGAGAAGTGATACGTATGCTCTCCTTGGTCATTTCTGTAGCATCAGGAGAGAACAGCTTCACATAGATATATCCGGGTGTCTTGCCTGCAAGACGGTTACCGTTTTTATCGGCCGTAGCATCACCGTTATGTACCAGTTCATGGGTCACACCAAGTTCGCGAGCACCATCAGTCACCATATTGTAAGACTCGGGACAATAGTCAATGATATCAGCCTTGATGAAAGTGGATGGATTCACAGCGGCTGCCGATGCAGTGGCCTCTCCCTTGCCCGTAACCTCAGTGATCATCACCTGATACCAATGGTTAGGATTGATATTCAGAGGGGTTGTGGTCTTGGTAATGGCATCCGTTTTCTCGAATTCGAGTCGATAATAATAATTTGTTCCTCCATAAGGAGCCTGCACAATAATGAAAGGACGGGTGGTCACATCTCTTCCGGGGTTGGCTGTGGGATGCACATAAGGAGAGGGCATAGCAGTGATTGTTTGAGGCACTCCTGCAGCTACCGCATCCTTGAGATTGGTATCCTTTGTGAAAGTCGCACCCACGATGCTTGTCTGTGTGGCTGCGCCATATACACGGAATAGATATGATTCGGATCCCGGCACAGTCACACCGTTAACGGTTTGCGGGTTGGTCACTGTCACCTTTGCACCATTTCGCTTCATGGGAACAGATTCAAGCGTGCCGTTAACGATTGATGCGAGAGTGGCGTAGCCGCTCATCACTAATTTATTACCTTCATTTACGCTCGAAGTGGGTTTAGTCTTCAAGTTTCCTTCACTGATATTACCAAAAGTGGTGCCGGTAGGAACATTAGCAATGAAGTAAAGCTTGATATCGGTATTGTTTCTGATCTTCGGGCTGATCTGGCAAGAGATCGAATAGTTAGGCGCCTCTCCTTTCAAAGTGCCGGCAGATGCGGAGAAAGTCTCCTCCTGCTCCACTTTGCCATTAGAGACCACCAACAAAGTAACATCCGAAATTGCAAACTCCGGGTCTGCATCGCGAGTCACCACCTGCAAATCAGGCACAGAAAGATTGACGGTCAATTCCCCGTCGGGGCCAAGCCCCGACGGAGTGTTGAACTCATCCACGCTACAGGCGGTCATCGCCAAAAGCAGCGTAATATATGTGAATATTTTTCGTATCATGTCTAAAGGTTTTTACGGCTTACCTGACTTATAATTATTCTCGTCATAATAATACATACTCATATTGCCATCTGCATCAAGGGAGAATGTGGAATATGGAATATTCTCCTTCTTATGCTGGTATCCTCCATCATACGCATCATTACAACGGCGTTCAAGAGAGAAGGTGTTGCAGAAGTTCCTCTTAGCCTTGAACTCATAATAACAATAGGTATCATCATATTTGTTATAAGTTCCGTTAGTGAATGTCTGTGTCGCAGGATAAGTAGTATATTTAGCATTGTTTTCTTTAACATGAGTATCATTAAAGAAATTCAGACCCTGGAACCAATCGCTATTCCAATACCAGTAGATACGGAATGTCAATTCATCATCTACCGGTGGCGGTATGGGCTCACCCGAAGGCTTGCCGCCCTCACCGTTAGCAAACGAAGTGATAGTGTAATGATACACACCGTCTATAAGCTTGAACTTGGAGAAATTAACCGTTTGTTCATAATAAGACTGATCACCTTCCTTGTAGTAATCGCCTTCAGCCTTAATTCTCATGTAATTGAAGGTGCCGGAACGCGGGTTCTCCCAAACTCTGAATTCAAGGTAAGCATAACCGTTGTTATATTTTCCATATTTGGATGTACCGCTTGCTCCCTGTATTTGGCCACTATTGAAGTTAGAAGGAGTATATTCCTTGTTACCCCAGATATCACCACCTTGCCATACATTCAAACCGCGCCACTGATTGGTGCCATTCTCCGTATAAGGCCAATAGATACGATAGGTATAGCTCTGTGAAGGCTCACCCTGCGGATTATAAGAATAGAACGAGAGCGGAGAAGTGTTCTGATAAACGAACCAAGCTTCTTTTGTAGGATAGTCGAACAAAGCCAGACCGGGCTGGTACGCCTTCGGATAACGTTTATCTTCAGAAACGTTATTGTCGTAATTATGTCCTTCTTTATCCTGATTCGGCAGGTCGGTAAACATAATCAGTGTCTTACCCGGAGTAGCCACACCGGAGAGCTCGAATTTCCACCAGCCTTCACCGGTCTCATCATCGGGAAGCATGTGGATACCGGGCCAGCAGCGTTTATGGTTACTTCCGGTGCAGTAGCTGCAAAGTCCAAGTTCCGCCACCTTCTTACGGTGAGACTCGCAGAAGTCCATGTCATAGTAATGGTTTGTCCAGTTTTGTGTGCCGGGTGCCCATCCATCGCTGTCAAATACAAAGAATCCGTTATTGTCTTTTCCATTTCCGGAGGCATTAGGATCATTGTAGGACCCTACATTCCATCCCTTGAATGCAGCCCCGCCGGTGAAGTCATATTCAAGAGCGGCGGCATCTTTATGCTCCCCTACAATCTGACCGGCCTTTCCTCCATTGGTATAATTAATCCCGGAGGGAAGCTGGAGACACTGATAAGCATAGATATGTGGATGCTCCCAATCCGGTGCATAGAAATGGATAGTATAAGTATCCACAGCAGCACGGATCACTATATTCACCTTGCAACTCACATCATTGCCCTCGAAATCCTTTCCTTTGAGCATGATGGCAAGCTCATGGTTTTCCTTCCAGAGTTCGCGGCTACTGTTCAAGTCGGCGTAGCTGACATATAAAATCACTTTACCGTCCTCAGTGGTCAATTCCTCTCCATCAGCAACCTCACGCTTATTCTTATCAAGAATACGCAGGGATTTGGGATTTCCATCTCCGGCTGACTCAGGCCAGTCAATATTCTCTATAGTGAAGTTTGCAAGATTAGAGTGAAGTTCCACAAGTATATCACCGCTATAATCTCCCGACTGTTTTCTCACAGCCACATCGATTGTCACGATATCTGTGTCGGAAGTGATGAAGTCGTGGAATAAGAGATCATCAACCATAATACGCTTCTCAATGGTTCCGGCAAAAAGAGTGAAGTATTTCCATTCATTGTCTGCATATAACGTGTTGAACTCCTCATGGTCGATTTCCGAGCTGAGCGAGACAGTGATCTTTCCGTTTTCATTATCTACACTTATATCGTAGATAGCTTGTTCGGCAAACTCAGGAGATAGATAAGTGACAGGCGCGTTCGATTTGAAGTTGATTTCATATTTTTCACCACCTTCAATTGTGAGCGAAGTCTTATCGAGGTCAAGATAAGTGGTGCCGTTGAGCGATCCGATCATGGAGATCGGAGTCCAGTTCTCCACAAAGAGATAGAACTTACCGTTGGCGCTACCGATGAAATCATAGAAATGACTGCGCTCCACTACTTTCTTGCCGTTCACCGTAGAACTTACAGGAACAGGTATGGCTGTAGATCCCAAATTGATTGAAGCAATGGTGGATCTTTCAGACTGGTCGAGCTGTTCAGGCACGTAGAACACTGTCTGCCAAGCCCAGGGCGCAGTTGCAGAGGGAGAAGAGAGAGCCTCAAGTGCGTCCACATTCACATCCTTTATACCGGTGGCAGGGATAGTGGGCATCTTCTTATAAGATCCCTTGCTCTTTATATCCAGTTCTGATCCTGCGGCAGATGTGTAAGTGCCATCGCGGAAAATAGAAGATTTATCCTCGTGACCCTTCACGTTGGCTGCCCCGATCTGCTCATCGGGACGCATATCGTTGAGAAGGGTTACCCTTACTTTAGCCACGGCAAACTTAAGGTCGGCCTTGATAGTGGTGCTTCCACCGGAATTGATGGCGATAGTGCCGTTACCCACAGGATTGAATCCGGGATTATCATATCTCACATCAAGGTCCTTATGAGTACACGACATCGGAAGCCCCTTGCTGAGGTCGGCCGGAACTGCCACACCCTTCAACAGGAGGTCGCTTTCTTTGATACTCTCAGGGTCAGTGAAATCAACGTTGGCCACCACGTACATATGATAGTTACCATTGTCAAGATCCAGTTTATATCCTTTATACCCTGTAGGGACTCCGGAAGTTAATGTTTCGCACTCGTTGAGAAGATCAACAGTCTTTGGGAGCTCCTGACCATCCATATAGGCGAAGAGTCTCAGTTGGTCGATTTTTCCCTCCTCGGGGGTATAATCTGTGGGAGTACCGGCACGAGTACCGGTCTCGAGCGGCAATAGATCCTGGGGGACATCCGGGACATAGATCACCAAACCGTCATCCCCGGCGAAATTGCCGTTATCACGATTCAGCACATCGTCGCTGCAAGAGGTCAGCAGACCGGCGGATGCGGCGAGAATCGCGAAGATGTTTCTATTGAAAAGTTTCATGAATTATATATTAGATGTGCTGAATGTTAGAATGGGAAAGTCTCTGTGGTTTTCTCCCACTTTTCTGTATTATAGACGATTGAGAGGCCACCTGTAGGAGGACGGGAAACATAGAATGTATAAACAGTGTTGCGCATCACACCTTGCCAAGCACCTTTGTCAGCAGTCGCAAGATCTGCTTCCTCATCCACTGCCATTAATTTATATGGAGCGAAAGTCACGGTAGTGGTCTCCTTTGAAGTACCTACCAAGCCGGAATCGGCATTGGCATAAAGCTTCACTACATCACGAACAGGATCGTTTATATCAGCGAGTCGGCCATCGGCACCATAGAATGACTGTTCGAAGGAATAGAATTCATATTTCGCGCATGTCACACCATTTACATCCACATAATCAGTAGGGGTGGAAAGCGTCTGGGTTAGCATATTGTTAGTCACCCCCTTCGGCACATTGGGTTTAAGCACTGCATCTCCCTTAAGCCATCCCTGCACATCAGGAGTCAGAGCCCCATACTGCGGTGTTTTAACATCCACCTGACCGATAATTCCATCCACATCAACAATCACAATCTTGGCTAATGCTCGTGTAAGCTCCACCTCAGGGAGAGCGAAAGGTGTAGTGGCAGTGTTATAGATATCGGTGTTATACTTTTTCATATAATCGGTAGTGACACGTGTCAGACCGGCCATTGGCACCACGGTCTCCAACTTGTCATCATCCGGATTCTTGTATCCCTCCGGCGACCACACATATTTATCAGCTGCCACACCGGGCCATTCGATTAGATTCATATCGTTGTCCGATAAATCCTTAACAGCAAAAGGAGCAGCAGAGGACTTCGGACGCAGAATAGCCGGCACATTGAAGGCCGCAATCATGAAATCGGTGGAATAATCTATCTTGGGGAGCTGAGCAGAAACTGACGGCCCCCAGTTGGGAGTAAAGTATTCAGCCTTTATATCAGTATTCTTTTTATCGGTGGGCCCCTGGAAAATCCAATGTTTTAAGGTGCCGTCCACACCATATGTAGCGAAGCTGAGATTATTTTTCCTCAGATACATTATCTCTTCGGTGAGGGGTAACTGCGCGCGAGTGCCACCTCCTGAAAGTGTCATTACCACTGTATAGTCACCCTCCAGAGGCTCCTCGGTCTGAAGCGGAGTGTCAGACGAGCATCCTGTGACAAGTAACAGAAGCGGCAGAGCCGCTGAAAATTTTAAGGTCTTTTTCATAACTTTCTACGGTTGCCTGTTATTAATCCCATTCCATATTATTATAAATAATTCGCCATCCATTGATGTAGAGCGATACATGAGTAGTCAACACAAGATCAATTCTATAATAGTCTTGACGATCCAGATATTCCTGCATATCCATATTGGGAAGGATACGTTTCTTTAGCTTCTGGAAAAGTTCGATAAGATTTTTCTTGAAAAGCACTTGACCGGTATCGTTTCTCTTCACAACAATTTCAGCCTCGGAATCCGCCATAAGACGACCGTAATGGATTTCCGCCACTACAGCCTTGCTTGCTTCATCGGAATATCCTCCTTCTCCATCGGAGATGGGATATTCACCCGATACCCACTTATAAGGCAGATACACTACTCCTTTTCCGGAAACAGAATTATCATGACTCATAACTTCATTGGCATCAATGATTTCTACCGTATAATTGTCCGAAACCACATCTTCACCACGCTCGGACCGGATGAGAACATCTATCATATTGGTATTTTTCACGAGGGGCACGATACGCTCCTCCACACCATCCTCCACGGTATAACTCACCGAGGTGTTGGAATGATAAAGACCGGGGAATTTCTTCTCACTTGTCTCGCGTCCCTGAGAGTCGGTCGAAGTTGTGAGACGGCAAGTCAGGTCATCCTTTGAAGATACGGCACGTGTGCCGTCGAGTTTGAACGGGGACTCGTCGGTCAGACCTCCCCATACCACCAGGTCATACTCCTGAAAGCGTTCGAGAGGGAGAGAGATGGTGAAGTCGTTGTCGATAAGCGACTGCTTGTCGGCCTTGGCGGATGTGACGAAGTTGCCTTCCTTGTCGAAGGCATATACTTCAGCGCCCTCAACCTCGCTCACCTTCTCAACCCCCGTAAGGTTATAGGTCGAAGAAAGGCGCACCCGGTAGTCGGGAACACAAGGTCGCAAATCCTCATAGACAAATGAGGAGTCGCAGGAAGAGAGCGTGAGGGCCATCAGGGCCGCCACGGCCACTGCGCCGCCTTTGCGATGTTTGAGATTAGAAAGAAACATAGGTGTTGTTGTTTTAATTATTATTGGTTATCTGACGGCGTTTCACGGCCGTCAGACAATTTATGATAGTAATCTTTTCAGATATACCGACAGGATCTTATTTCCATTCCATACTGTTGCTAACGGTTCTCCAGGGATTCACAATAATACTCATGTGGAGATAATAGTTCTGCTCTGTGGGATCCGGGGGAGTAACAGGGATGATGGGATAGTCAGGATCAGGAATACCTACACCCATACCGCCGATACCTGTAATGGAGATATTATACAAATGGTTACGAACCACCATGTTATAATTTTTGTTATCAAGCACTACATGGTTGATTCTCTTGGCATAATATCCATAACCACCGTTATATTTCACACAACGAGTCACGATATCTTTGCCCTTAATCTTCATCCAACCTGACCAGTTGCTCCAACGATTATCGTAAGTAGAACCCGGCACATCAGGATGATCAGCGTCGGTCACACCGTCGGGAACGAGAACGTCATTTTTTTCACCACCCATAGCGAGAATTGCAGCCTCTTCGCTGTCATATACTTCAAATTTATCCTCGAAAGCCACAAGCCAGAAAGATCCGTCCTCAGCACCAAATTTAGCACCATTCTTTGTAACCTCGTATTTACCAACAACGGCTACTGAAGTGTTATGAGCCTTTTGAGAGTCATTATTATCGAATGAGTAGATAGTATTGACTACACCTGCTGCAGGATATGCGTTCGAAGAAGCGCCAAAGAGTGTTCCGCCGGAAACCTCATTGAGAGTAGGCCACTTCACAGTCAACTTATCTGAACGTACCCAACTTGACCAGCATTTATCAACATTGTTAAGACTTGTCCATTCCTGAACCTCAGTCGGAAGGCCGCCCCAATTAGGGAGCTTCTTGATACGCTCAGTGCCTTCGGGGAAAGCTGTGAGGATAGCATACTCAGGCTTGAAAGTGATTGTAGCTTCATTCACAGTCTTGTCTGTCTTGTTTGCGAAGGGATCAAGCTTACCATCGGCGTCGAGCTTATAAGTTTCGCTGAACTTATTTTCAATTTTTATTTTTGCCACATAATGCTCCACACTGATCTTTACAGCCTTATCTGTATTCTCAGCTTTTACAGCCTCAGTTTCATCCTTGAAAAGCATTTCACCGGTGATGGGGGTCTTATTCGTGCGGTGCTGTGTTGCATCGTAGTAGCGAGAGCTACTCATGTGGAAATAAGTATAGGTTTGTCCATCAGTCTCATCCTTTTTGGAGTAAGAATAAGTTTTGGAAGTTCCGGCTTTTTCATTAAGGTCCACCTCGCCGTAATTCAACCCGTCATTCACAATCACAGCTACAGATGAAGGCATTTTGGTAAGCTTGATGATAGCGCATCTTGCGCCTTGTGCACCATCATGCTTATTAACCCAATACGCAGCATCCCCATCCTTCTTTATATTTCTGGCCACTCGAGATGCATAGGGTTCATCATTTTCATCATAAAATACGAAGTTAGCCTCATATACTCTGCTCTCATTAGCATCTGCTGCTACTTCAGTGCCTTCATAAGCACGAGTACCACCGTCCATATCGGGGAACTCAATGCGGAGATAACCGATTGTGCCTTCGTCATCGATTGGAGTGGGATCGTAATCCAACGGCTCTTCGTTGGAGCAAGCACCCAGCAGCGCGAGGCCGGATGCGAGCGCGAACGCATAAAGTTTTTTCATGTGTCTTTAATTTAGTTTAAAATTATTATTGTTGTATATTTATTATTTGTCGTTGCTAATCAAGGATATACCGTAAATCCCCACGAAGAGGCCGCAGGGTGTGCAATTGTGTAGGAAAAAGAATGAATAACGAGTATATCTTCTCATGATCATATCTCCATGGATGCCGATAAGCCGGCGACATCCGAGTAGGTATTGTTGATTTAATTTTAAGGTGAAAAGGATGTAAAAGATCCTTCTCTTTTGCTTTAAGCGTATAGTTAGTGCAAATTTAGCTAAAATTTCTTTATTCGCAAATTGTTATGAAAAAAAAGTTGATCATATCTGCTTTTTTAACATTTAACCCCTCTGAAACATGGACAGGAGCACCTTTTTTTGACAGGATATTATTTTACAGGAGTTCCTTGGACAGTATATATTTTTGACAGGAGAACAGGAGGACAGTATATATTTTTGACAGG
>CAMWUJ010000031.1 GCA_947177405.1 uncultured Porphyromonadaceae bacterium
CAAATATATCGTATGTCGTCTTCGCTATAGTTACACCTCACTTCGGGATGCCGACTTCAGTGATAACCGACACGTGAATATACTTCAGGCAAGAGTGATGTTCCTCTTCTGATACATATCCTTTGATTCGGAAAAAAGCCACGGGGCAAGTAATCTCGCTTGCCCCGTGGTTTTTATTATATTCTCCTCCTCAGAAGGGGAAAATCACATTTTTACTCGGCTTCCTCTGTTTTTTCAGCCTCTTTCTCTTCTTTCTCTTCTTTCTCTTCAGCAAACTTTGTATATCCGCTATCGACAAGGATGTTATACCATGTGAAGAGCTTCTTGATATCGTTGTTATACACTCGGTCACGGTCATAGTCTTCCACAATCTCCTCGAAAGCGGCACGAAGGCCATCCTCTTTCACAAGTCCTTTTACATCTATTTTCTTGCCATCATACTTGGCATACACTTTATCGAGAATCTCTCCGAGAGGAGTGTCTCCCGATTCGGTGTACATAGCTATATCACCCAACGAAACCACCTTGTCGCGGCTATGAATCGGCTGACGTTTTGATGTGCTAAGATCCTCTACCACAAGAATACCCTTACCCTGAGAGATAATCTTGAACAGACCGGGACGGCCGGTCACTGACAATATTGTGCGTAACATTTTCTTTGTCCTTTATTTGATTTGTTTTTATTTTATCCTATTTAATAATTCTCTTATCTGAAGTTTAATAATTCTCTTATCTGAAGAATGATCGAAACCTCCCCGGAATTATCTATCACCTCCACTTTCTCCCCCGGAAGACGATCGAATTCGTATTGCTGCGCCTTCATTCTTTCCCTTATGCTTCTCTCATCGATTCCGCCTCTTTTCAAGGCTCTTTCAAATCTCAGATCTTCCGGCGCATCAACCAACCAGATATTACGGCAGAATCTATATAATTGCGAAGTATAAAGGATTGCCGATTCCACAAACACCGGTGTAGAATTTCCGCATACCTCCCTGCTCCGGCGCTCCACATCCTCCCTCACAAGTCTATGCACAAGAATATTAACCTTTCCCCTATGCAAGACCCCATTTGTAGCGAAAAGAAATGATGCAAGATATTGTCGGTTAAGAGTGCCGTCGGGAAAATAACATTCCTCACCAAACCATGTCGTCAAACTCTCCTTCACCTCCGGAGAGCTCTGCATGATTCGCTTTGCCTCCGAATCACAGTCATAAACATAGTATCCCATTGTGCGGAGCACTCGTGAGACCACACTCTTTCCGGCTCCGATTCCTCCAGTGAGTCCGATAATGGGCAGTGAATCCCCATTTCCTTTCTTATCTGTCTTTGCGAGAGTCATACTATTCTTTTACCAAAGTATATTCCACATCCGTGAGTCCTACCTGCGGATTCGCCACAAAAATCTGGGTTGCCGAAATCGACAGAGGGAGACGTTTCACATCCCCGTCATTAAGATCGTTGAAGCTCACCGATACAGATACCGGGATATCTTCATCATTGAAATGCGACATAGGCACATAATATGACACCGGCACCGTTGCGGGGAAGAGAAGGAGAGATACCCCTTCCGGCACATCATTGGCCTTGACAGTGACAAGAGCATCTTTTTTAACCATCGGCTCGACCGGAATCAGAACCTTTATTTTCGATGGGACATACTTCACGCCCGACAAAGGCTTGATGGCTACCTCAACCTCTGTGGTTTCCTTAAGATTGCGCTTCACAATAGGCTCGGTATAGACTCGTGTCATGGTGTCCACATTATGCGTCACCGAATATGCCCTGACCACCCTGTCAAGAGGCTCTGGAATACCGGCAATCACATTTCCCGGAGCTGCCGAAACATCGGCACGTACCACGATGGGGATACGCACACCTTTCCCGGTAGTGTAGCGCAAGGATAAAGAATCAATGGATACTGATCCTATTTGTGCCGAACTTCCGAAAGAAGCCTTCAGAGCCGCATCCAGATCGCTTTGTGAGAAACGGAAATATGTATGGGATGCAAAGTCGCGGAAATTAATATAGATGGCAGGATGCCTCATCACTCCCGACCGCAGAAGGTTTGTACCTTTGTCGCGAAGAGTGACATGAATGCTTTTGGGAGGATCATTGATGAATGTCACGGAATCGGGCACATTCACAATGTTGAGATCCACATCGAAGGTCTGGGTCACATTGTCGTTCATGGCAAGTATGAACCAGAAAATTGTGGCTACCACTACGAATAAAAGAAACACAACAAGACTGTGAAAGCTTTTCGAAGCCTTCACAGTCTCCCATTTTTTCTTTATCATTCGCAGTCTATTGCCCATAAGCAAATAGTGGCTCCCTGCTTTTATTTCTTAGGCTGCTCCTCAACCATGGGATAAACCGAGTTCTTGTCCACCTTGATGGATACGCTCGGAGCAATCTCTATCATGATTGTATTTTCCTTGATCTCCTTTATGCGACCGTGGATACCGCCGGCGGTCACCACGCGGTCGCCGTTGGTCATGGCATCACGTTGTTTTTTGATCTCTTTCTGTTTTTTCTGCTGCGGCCGGATCATAAAGAAATAGAAGATGGCGATCATAGCCACAATCATCAACATGCCTGTCCAGCTGCTTCCCTGACCACCCTGAGCCTGGAGAAGAATCGCATTAAGAATATTCATTTTCTTTGTATTGTTATTGTGTTTATTTTAATGTCTGATTTTATTTTAACAGCTTGCCCTGTTCCTTTAGGTTTTTCAATACGGAAGCAAGCAGGCCGTTCACAAAAGCTCCGCTTTTCGAAGAGGAATAGCTTTTTGCTATCTCTATGTATTCATTCACACTCACCTGCAGAGGAATCTTCGGGAAATTCAGAATCTCGGCAAGCGCTGTCTCGATCACAAGCACATCCATGAAAGCGAGACGGTCGGAATCCCAGCGGTGTTCGATAAGGGCATCATCGATATATCCTCTGTAAAGGTCTTTGTTGCGTAGCACCTCCTTTATCAAGTCGTAGCCGAAGCGAGCATCTTCCTCATCCTTGAATTTATCAAGCACCGCATTACGATCGCCCTCGGAAAGACGGCGGAAAGTCTTGATTGCGAATGTTGACATTATGTCGAGGTCGTCGTTCCAGAACACCGATTTATCCTCAAGAGTCTCAAGGAAATCCGGATTCTCAAGTATCACCTTTCTGAAAATATTCTTCCAGAACTCCATATCGATCTCCGGAGAAGAGATGGGATTTTCCATATATTCCCGGTAAATCTCCGATTCCATCACAGCCTTGAGAAGCGAATTCATCATTATAGGCTCCGACTGTATCCATGAGAGTTTGTTCTTCTCCACGAAAGCGGAAATCACTTCGTTGTGGCGTATGGCTTCCACCAATGAATTATCCACAAACTTCAAGTTAGGATTCAAATCTTCAGCAGTGGCAAGGAATTTCTCACGGTTCTCCTCTATCTGACGCTCGCGGAGATCCGCAAGCTCCATAGGAAGGATGAGAAGGAGGAAATAGAGCTGACGCGCCATGTCGATCGACCTGGTGAAAGCTTTCACCGCATCCGTGCCATCATCCTGTGAAGCCAGGAAATTAGAGAATGTAGTCTCCATCATACCCTCCATGCGTTCCACACCCTTCATGGTGAAATTCTCACGACGGGATATGATATCGTTCACCCCCTTATCATTGATCACAAACAGATTGAATATATCTTTCCACAAAGACTGTTCGGCTCCCGGCTCACCGGCTTCGGCTTTCTTGATCCAATTCTTATAATAGGAGGAATTCTTGATGTTTTCAGCAATCCTTTCGGCAGCAGCGGCAAAGGGGAAATCAACCGTGCGATATTTGGCGATCAGCGACTTTATCTGGTCATCGCCGCCGAGACGCTTGATAAACCGTGTATCGGCCAAAGGCTCATCGCCACCACGGCGACGGATAGAGTGTGCCACATTATTGAGGAGCACCAGCATATCAAGATAGAGCGCATAGGCGAAGCGCTTTTCTTTGGTAGGCATCGTGGGGTGACCCTCAAAGGAAAATTTTTTCTCAACTAAAAGATAGGAATACAGTATCTGTATTGCCTTGATTCGTATCAATACTCGATTTATCATAACTCTTTATGAATTTTGACATCCTCTTAAAGCGGAAACCAACTGCCCTGCGGATGCTGACTGCAAAATTACAATTTTAGTTTGAATTTCACAAATCACGTCTTTGTCTTACAACCTCAAAAAGCATCACCCCTGCTGCTACCGACACATTGAGCGACCCTATGTTGCCACAAATGGGTATGGCAGCAAGATCATCGCATTGGCGGAGAACATCATTGCTTATACCGGTCTCCTCATTTCCCATCACGATAGCTACCGGCACCGTATAATCCGCCTGTGTGTAATCCCGTGCACCCTTCTCAGTTGCTCCTACCACCTTGTAACCGTTGGCCTTGAGGAATTTCACTGCATCGAGTGTGGTTTTCTCCCTACATACCGGCACATAGAGCAGACCACCTGCCGAGGTTTTCATGGCATCCGGAGTGACACTCACGCTGTTTCTCTCCGGAATCACGATCGCATCTACACCGGCACAATCCGCAGTGCGACCTATTGCCCCGAAATTGCGGGTGTCGGTGATACCGTCGAGCACCAATACCAAAGGATTTCTCCCCTCCTCATAGAAAAGAGGGACAAGATTCTCAAGTTTCTGATAGCTCACCGGCGAGAGCAAAGCTATCGCTCCCTGATGGTTTTTCATAGTTATGCGGTTAAGCTTCTCTGTCGGCACTTTCTGCACAACTATACCATATTCGCGAATCTTGGCCATCAATTCCTTACTGAGGTTTCCGGAGAGATCTCTGCGGAGGAGCACCTTATCGATGTTTTTACCGGATTCGATAGCCTCGATCACGGCTCGTATTCCATATATATAATTCTTTTCCATTATGTGAAAATTCTTTTTGTGCGGTTTTTTGGGTTAAAGACTGAGATAAATTTATCAAAAGGTGGTCTAAACTTCTATGGATAAATTTTCCGTTTTCACTTCCCTTTCAGGAGAGATCGTGCATTTCTCAATGCCGCATCGGTGACATTGCTGCCACTCATCATTCCTGCTATCTCACGTACACGCTCGTCAAATTGCAATTCTCTCACATGCGTGTTGGTCTTTTCATCCCCATCGCTTTTATAGACCTTGAAGTGGCTTCGTCCTTTAGCAGCAACCTGAGGGAGGTGGGTTATGGCCATCACCTGCATATCGCGTCCCATCTCCACCATCATATCGCCCATCTTGTCGGCAATCTCGCCCGAAACTCCCGTATCGACCTCATCGAAAATAATAGTTGGAAGTTTCATCCGGGAAGCTAAGATTCTCTTAAGTGAAAGCATGAGTCGTGAGATCTCACCTCCCGAGGCTATCTTGGCTACCGGTCCCGGCTGCTGGTTCTTATTGAAGGAACAAAGAAATTCAACCTTATCCTGTCCCTGTGGAGTCAGCTTACCAAGCGCGAAGCCAACGTTGAACTCCATATTCTTCAATCCCAAAGGACGCGCCGTGTCGTTGAGAATAGCTGAAAACTCCTCGGCGGCACGATGTCGAGAAGCGGTAAGAAGTTCTGCTCGTTCCTTTAATATTTTTCCCTTGGCCTTATATTCTTTTTCAAGCTCGGGAAGTTCGGCATCTCCATAGTCGATAGCTTTGAGCTTTTCCTTCAAATCTTCTCTCATATCCACAAGATCCTCGGCATTACCGACCCTAAAACGTTTCACGACATCATAATACTGGTTCATTCTCTCCGTGGTCTTTGCGAGCGCCGCGGGATTGGAATCGATCGATGAGGCGAAATCCTCCAGAGATTCGAATATATCCTTCACCTCTATCTCTACCTGACGCAATCGTTCGGAAATAGTGTTATCCTCCTGCGCCGACTCAAACATTCTCATATCTACTCCCGACAAGAGACCTCGTGCTTGACTAAGACGATCGAGGGCTCCTTCATCATAACCGCCAAGAGCCGAGGCTGCCGCCGACATTCGCTCCTTGATTTCGTCAGCATCGCTCAGGATCTCAAAGCGTGCTTCTATCTGCTCAAGTTCGCCTCGCTTGGGGTTCAACTTGTCGAGCTGCTCAAGCTGGAAACGCATGAACTCACTATTTTCGCGGGCTCTCTCGATATTGTCGCGCAGACGGTGAATGTGGCTCCGGAGGTTGACATATTCCGCAAACTCCTCAAGATAATCTTTTCTCAGGCTTTCGTTATTGGCTATTACATCGAGAATTTCGAGTTGCACCTGAGGATCGTTGATACGTGCATTTGCATGCTGGGAGTGTATATCGATAAGCTGCTCGGCGAGTTGGGATAGAATACCCAATGTCACAGGGCGGTCGTTGATAAATGCTCTCGACCGCCCGTTTTGAGCGATCTCCCTGCGTATGATCACTTCGCCGTCTCCCCATTCGAGATCGTTGCGGTCGAAATATTCTTTCAGTTCGGTGTCAATACCGGTAAAGATAGCCTCCACAATTGATTTGCTACCCCCATCGGAAATCACACGGGTATCGGCTCGCCCTCCTAAAAGAAGCGACAAGGCACCGAGCATGATTGATTTTCCCGCACCGGTTTCACCGGTAAGAATGGTAAGACCATCGCGGAAATCAAGCTCAAGGCTGTCTATGAGAGCATAATTTTTTATAGTTAGTTTTTCAAGCATGGCAGTCAAAATAATTTCTACTTATTTTCCGGATTCTTGATTTTATCAAGACGGTTGGATTCTGTGGGATATATCGGCTGAAGAAGAGTATATACTGATTCACGCTCTGTCTGCGGAGCTTTTGAATACACATTCACTAATTCATCCAGTTTGGAATCCCTGAATATGGATAGCGCCACCGACATTGGAGCATTTGAATATACTGTCTTTAATTCATTAAGCGATTCGGTGATCACAGCTCTCCCCTTGTCAGAACTTGTCACCATCTCGTCCAATCCCTTGCGGTGATAGTCATAGAGCAACCTACGTATTCCGGAAGTGTTGGCATCAGTATAACTTCCCAAAACAGCCGCACGGTTCTTGGTATCCTCAAATGTGCGCCATCCTGTCTCGCCGCTGCTCTGCATCTGTTGCACTATCGAGGCGGCCTTGTCGAAATAAGGCTGACCTCCATTGGGTGAGAAGCTGTCAAAGTCGATTCCAAGAAGCAGGTAGGCATAATAATCGAGTATCGCGGTGAGATTGTTTTCCTCGGTATTCTCGTTAAACACCAAAGGATCGCCGTCGCGATAATTGAATTCTATCTTCGAATCGCGGAAATTGAAGAGTGTGGTGGTATATGAACTGTTATATACGGGACGCGAAAGCTGCACCTGAAGATCGCCCTTTATCCGGTCGTCGTTATATTCGGCCACAGTGAAGAAGAGCCTACATTCTATTTTCTCATTGGGAGAAAACGTGGCATTAGTGAATTTTGTTTCATTCATATAGGTATTTATAGCCTCCTGCAATGATTCGAACACACTCTTGTTGGTGCCCTCGATCTGCTGAGTATTAACCTCTACATTGCATCGCAGCTCCTGAGCCTTTGACGGCAAGGAGCATCCTGCAAATACCAACAAACTTATTACAAAATTCCTAATCTTCATCTTATCCTAATTAATTTGATTATCCTTGTATTTTTTGTTTATCCCTATATTTCAAGATGGCATCCACTATATCCGAAGCCACCTCCCTTTTAGACTTCAAAGGGAACTCCTCGGGACGACCACCACGCGAAAAGATTGTCACTTTATTGGTATCTGTTCGAAAACCGGCTCCTTTATCAGCCAGGGAATTGAGAACAATCATATCGAGATTTTTCCTATCGAGTTTCTTCTCCGCATTCAAGGCAGCGTCATCGGTTTCAAGGGCAAAACCCACAATAGTCTGACCCTCTTTCTTGCGGCTACCCACACAGGCGGCAATATCAGGATTTTTCACAAGCCGGATTGTCATCTCTTCAGTGCCTTCTCTTTTTATCTTGTGATCGGAAAAAACCTCCGGACGATAATCGGCTACGGCGGCTGCAAGAATACCGATATCACATCCTTCGAAATCTTCCAAGGCACTCTTACACATCTCTTCGGCACTTTCCACTTTGATCACTCTCACAGATGGATGATCAGGATAAACCGACACCGGCCCGCATATAGCGGTGACTTCCGCCCCTCTTTCCGCACACTCCAAGGCAAGAGAGGATCCCATCTTCCCGCTTGAATAGTTCCCTATAAATCTCACGGGATCTATTTTCTCATACGTCGGTCCGATCGTTATGGCCACCTTAACGCCTTTCATATCCTCCGAACGAGAGAAGAATTTTTCAGCTCTCTCCACGATCTCTTCCGGCTCGGCCATCCTTCCCTTCCCCACGAGATGAGACGCCAGTTCCCCTTCAGCCGCCTCGATGATTTCAACACCGTCACAGGCGAGTGTGGCCAGATTGCGGCGCGTGGATGGAGAAGCATACATATCCAGGTCCATTGCCGGCGCCACCATCACATGCTCCTTAGCCGAAAGATAAGTGGTGACAAGCATATTGTCAGCTATACCATTGGCCATTTTTCCTAAAGTGGAGGCGGTGGCCGGAGCCACAATCATAAGGTCAGCCCATAAGCCAAGATCCACATGACTATGCCATTCCCCGGTGTTGGCCGTGAAAAATTCGCTTACCACAGGCTTCCCGCTAAGTGCAGAAAGAGTTACGGGAGTAATAAACTCCTTTGCTGCCGGAGTCATGACTACCTGCACCTCAGCCCCTTTTTTAATCAATAAACGCAAAAGAACCGCCGATTTGTATGCGGCGATTCCTCCGGTAATTCCCAATACTATATGTTTCCCTTTCAGCGAGCTCATAATATCTTAAATATTTACGTAAAAGGGTCATTTCCCCTGTCTCACTTCATTATAGAAACGAGTGGCGACATCCTTGGTATTTCTTGCGAAGTCGCCCTGCATCATCCATGCATAGAATGAAGGTTCACGTCGGAACACCTCTTTCACCGGCTTCCCTTTATGCTTTCCGAAGTTCATGACCGGCACGTCATTGTCGTCGAGCACAAAGCGGGCTGCGAGGTCGATTCCTCTTCCGGCTCTTGAAAAATCGGCGAGTTTCTCCACATCATTCTCCAGAGTATCATAGCGGTCGAGCTGACTCTTGAGCACTTCGTATGTGGCACGCGTATCAGCAAGCGCTGAATGTGCACCTTCGAGCTCCTTGTCACAATAGAAGCGATATGCTGCCACAAGGGTGCGCTGTTCCATCTTATGAAAAATATTTTGCACATCCACAAACTTACGATCGGAGATATCGAAATTCAGACCTACACGCGCAAATTCCTCGATAAGGAGGGGCACATCGAATTTGTTGCTGTTATAGCCGGCTATGTCGCATCCTTCGAAGATGGCCAGAAGAGCTTTAGACACCTGTCGGAAAGTTGGCTCGTCTTTCACATCCTCGTCCGAGATATGGTGCACGGCGGTGGCAGCCTCCGGTATATGCATCTCGGGATTCAGTCGGCGTGACTTCTCCTCCTCCCGTCCGTCGGGATAAACCTTTATATAGCTGAGCTCCACAATACGGTCTTTGACCACGTTGGTGCCGGTGGTCTCGAGATCGAAGAATATTATGGGACGATTTAGATTTAGTTTCATAATACTTGCATTGGCATCTGAATTGTGAGCACTTCCTCACCTTCTCCCTGGTTGAGGGGTGTATAAACACCGGGACGGGCCGGATCTGATAGTTTTATCACTACCGTGTCATCGTGAAGGTTGTTAAGGATTTCAATCATGAATTGTCCGTTGAATCCTATTGTCATGGTGTTACCCTCATAATTGCAGCTCACGTGCTCCTCGGCAGATGTGCTGTAGTCGAGATCCTGTGAAGAAATCTTTATGCCCGAACTGTCGAGGTCGAGCACCACAAGGTTGGAAGATTTTGCTGCAAAGATACACACACGGCGCAGAGCGGTGAGCAGAGACACGCGATCCACTGTAAGCTCAAAGGGTGAATCCTTGGGAATAACTCTGTTGTAATTGGGATAATTTCCTTTTATGAAAAGACAGGTGAGCAGATAGTCACCAATCTCAAATATAGCCCCTTTGCTGTCGAATGTGAGCTTTATATCAGCATCGTCCTTACCGATAATCGAACGGAGAATACCGGCAGGTTTCGACGGCATGATGAAAGAACCTTCGAAACCCGGAGCATATTCGCGGTTCACGTATCTCACAAGTTTATGAGTATCGGAGCTTACAAAAGTGATGTCGGCCTCATGTATATCCCAGTAGATACCTGTCATAATCGGACGCACATTGTCTGTGCTGACGGCAAAGAGAGTGTTTTCAATCCCTTTCGATACCACTGAAGCCGGAAATATCATAGTGCGAGCCTCTTCATCGGGTTTGCGGTTCACAGGATATTCGCGTGCATCCACACCCATGAAATTGAAGTGACCGTTAAGGAAACGGATATCCACCTCCTTAGTGATATCATCGATCACAAAAGTGAGAGGCTGATTGGAGATTTCCTTTATCACTTCAAGAAGGCGCTTGGCCGGAATAGCTATCTCACCGTCACACTCGCTCTCTGCAATTTCCATAAAAGCTGTCATCACATTCTCCTGGTCGCTACCGGTGATGCTCAGACGGTCACCTTCCACCTTGAGAAGAAAGTTATCGAGAATCGACAAGGCATTCTTGGCATTTATGACCTTGCTCACTGCCTGCAGCTGGGTCTGGAATGTCTTGCCTGATACATTGAATTTCATATCTTTATAATTTTCTTGTGTTTCTTATCTGAATGAACGCCCCGGGCGCCGGGATATTTCTATCCCATGAAAATGCAAATATAATAAAAATTTCCAAGAATGAAAAAATTGATATACCATATTCCGACCTTCATTCTCGCTCTCTATCCGATATTTTCAATAATAGTGGATCGAAAACTTTCCATCAAATGATTTTAGATGTAACTACTCCATTACCCCGAAGTTTTTTCTGATAGAAAGAATAAAATAAGCGGAAGCAGGGATTAATTCACTGCTTCCACCGTTTGGATTCTATCAAATTCTGACTAAAGAGGAATATGTTAACACTAACTCAATTCGATAGAATCTTTAATTTTATCGACCAACAAATCTATCTCAAGTGAAATGGTTTGTAATGCGGAAGAAAGGATTTCTAACTCTTCTTTTGTAAAATTCGCAGTTTTACCATTCACTACGTTATGATTTAGTTTCTGACTAAACCAATATCTGCTTTTTCCAAAAAAACGCTTTGAGATATAAGAACAATTTAAAACCTTTAAAAGGTCTGTTTCATCTAAAACATGAACACTATGTAAAACATCTTCTTTTTCTTTTTTATTATCCATCAGTTAAAGTATTTTTAGAAAAGGTCTATTCTGTTTTATTTAATAATTTTCTTTGCCATTAGAATCAACCATTTTCTACCATTTTCATTTCCGTGATATTTCCCAACCGTCGATGTTATTGCGTTTGGTAGAATAGTTCGCGGCTATAAGGATGACAGACTTGTCAGAATGAAGGTAAGGAATGGCATATCCCTTTTCATCGATCTGATCCATAGCCTTCTCAATGCTACCATCTGTTTTCAATTCGAATATATAAATGAATCTGCGCGTGCGCAACATAACGTCCATCCTTGATCTACAGGTATGTTCCTCCACTCTGGGTAGAAATCCCAGTGCTTTGAATATTATGTAGATATTATTTTTGAAGTAGCTTTCCCTCCTTGCCATTTCTGTATTTCCATAGGGATTTCCTTCGAGAAAGGTCTGTAAAAGTATCATAAACCGATCCGGTTCTCCATCTATGATGGCACTCCTCATTTTATTTAATATGTCTTCACATTGAATTTCCGAAAAACCTGAATAGATGGGCATGAGTGCTTTGGAGAAGCTCTCTGCCACTTCCTTATTAGGAAGTCCGAGAGTATAGCTACGCTTCTCATCGTCATATTTCTTTATTGTAAGGTATCCTGTCTCGAACAGCAACGCTATCGGATTGTTTAGATATGACTCTTTTACGCTAAGCCCACTCTCCTGCGTCTCTATACAATCAAGATCAGGAAGGTAGAAATAATCCTTTTTCATCACATCTATCAAGTATGATGGTGTACCACTCCTAAACCAGAAATCTTCTATCCTCTTACTTTCAAGAGCGCTCAGAAGGCTGAACGGGTTATATATGTCAGGGCTCTCTTCGCTGAAATGATATCCGTCATAATTATCTTTAAGCACATTGAATGCTTCCTCTTCGCTGACTTTTAGTTTTATCGCCAGACGGCTTACTGATTCATGCAGATGGTTTCGCATCTCTTCTTCGGTAATGCCGCATATACCGGAATATCGGTCGTCAAACGAAATATCAGTAAGGTGATTTGCACCACTGAAAAGACTCGTCTGACTAAATCGCGACACTCCCGTGACAAATGCGAAGTGAATATGCTTATCTGCTGACTTTAATACAGAGAACAATCCTTTCAAAACCAGACGGTAGTATTCATTAAGATCCGGACGTTCAAGTGTTGAGAGAAGAGGGCTGTCGTATTCATCCACAAGTATCACAACAGGCTGTCCTGTCTTTTCATGTGCCTTTATAATAATGTTCTCGAATCTCTGCGGCAAGTCTTTAGTTTCAGCAGGACAATCATAGGCTGTCTCATAGCGACTGAGGATATTTGACAACAGATCCTCGATAGACTCCTTTGTCTTAGGATTAAAAGAATTAAGCGAAAGCAGAAAAACCGGGTGAGGTGTCCAGTCCGTATCATCGGTGTCGATGCACAAACCTTTGAACAGATCCCTGTCTCCTTCGAAATAAGATTGAAGTGTTGTCAGGAGCAGGCTCTTTCCGAATCGTCTCGGTCGGCTCAGAAAGTAATATAGCGGAAGATTTACCAAACCCTTGATGTAACCGGTCTTGTCGATATACACAAATCCGCCTCTCCTTATCTTGGAAAAGGTCTGTATTCCTATAGGATATTTCAATCTCTCTGCCATAGAAATCTTCTTTTAACCCCAAAATTAAACAAAATAATCGAAATAATGATAAATTAAGATCAAATAAGAAGTACTTTTATTTTATAGAGACTGCCATCCCTTCCTCTACTCAATACTTTACAAGTTTTAACCAACCATCTGAGGGTATCAAGTGTTCTAATTATAGATACTATATAAAAACACAAATTATTTAATTATGGAAAGATTTGATTCTCTGAAGCCTCAGGATGAGGTGACTGTAACAATCTGGGGGCCGGAAGGATCCCGACTCTATCAAAGCACAAATACAGGATATCATACAGTGAAGGAAGCTATCGATGAGGCATTGGCCAATGCCGCCTTAGTGGTAAAGCCGGAAGATTGCGTATTTGAGGTTACAAATACTAATTCTTTTGTATCCCACACTTATCGATTCAATGCAGATGGAAATCTGGTGCAGGTGATCTAATTCACATATAGCTACTATATAACGCACTGTATCTCAAGGTTCAACCCCTCATGGGTAGAGGATTTTGAGAGTGATAGACCGGAGGTAGGCTCATTATTTGCCAACCCCCGGTTTGCCAATATATAACCACACCGTGGTAATACGTCCGTATAAATCAGAAGCCGCGAAGATCACTCCCCACGGCTCCACTTTATGAAAAAAATGATTCTATTTTAGGTGCTCTTTTTAATTTTCAAATTATTCTGAAACCACTTCGAATTCCACCTCGGCGATAACGTCTTTGAGGAATTTAACAGTGGCTGTATAAGTGCCCACTTCCTTCACATTCTCCTTGAGATAGATAAGCTTGCGATCCACGTTGTGACCTGCTTTCTCAAGAGCGTCAGCGATCTGAAGAGCGTTAACAGAGCCGAATACGGTGCCGTTGGCACTTGTCTTGGCTCCAATGGTGAGCTTTAATCCTTCAAGAGCTGCGGCAGCAGCCTCAGCCTCGGCACGAGCCTTGGCAATCTTGTGGGCACGTTGCTTCTGATCTTCTGCAAGACGCTTGAGAGCGGCAGAAGAAGCGATAATAGCAATTCCCTGAGGAATAAGGTAGTTACGACCATAACCGTCCTTAACCTCTACCACATCATCCTTGTAACCTAAATTAGGCACATTTTCTTTAAGTATAACTTTCATTGTGTTGTGTTTTAGATTTTAAAAACGATTATTATTTCATCAAGTCAGTAACGTAGGGAAGAAGAGCGAGGTGACGGGCACGCTTCACGGCCTGAGCCACACGACGCTGGAACTTGAGAGAAGTACCGGTGATACGACGAGGAAGGATTTTACCCTGCTCGTTAAGGAACTTCTTGAGGAACTCAGGATCCTTATAGTCGATATATTTGATTCCGCTACGTTTGAAACGGCAATATTTCTTCTTTTTGGTATCAACCGAAAGAGGAGTAAGATAACGTATTTCGTTCTGTGCTGCCATGATTATGCCTCCTGATTTTTAGCCTCAGCGGGTGCCTCAGCGGGTTTCTCACTTGCTTTCTGTGCTCTCACTTTGCGACGCTTTTCAGCATATTCCTGTGCATACTTGTCAAGACGGAATGTGAGGAAGCGAAGAACGCGCTCGTCGCGACGGAATGCTGTCTCAAGCTTCTTGACAATGGTAGGCTCGCCCTTGAACTCAACGAGGGAATAGAACCCGGTTGATTTCTTCTGAATGGGATATGCAAGTTTGCGCAGACCCCACATCTCTTCATTCACGATCTCGCCGCCGTTGGCCTTGAGAACCTCTGTGAATTTCTCTACCGCTTCCTTCATCTGATCGTCAGACAAAACGGGAGTTAAAATGAAAACGGTTTCGTAGTAATTCATACGTTTTACAAATATTAATGTTTCAAGTTATTCCGGTATGCCGGAAGTAGGCTTTGGCCTTAAATTATTCCCGGCCGAAAACCGCTGCAAAATTAATACTTTTTTTTCGATTATGCAAATTCTTGTCTATTTATAGCCTATTTTATCCTTGTCTGCAATAAAAAGAGAAGCGGTGACCCCGATTTAGGTCACCGCTTCCTTTATCATTTTTTTCAAGAATTATTTATATAGATAATCCGAGAGCTGGTCGGGCATGAAGTTTTCGATGAAGTTTACATGCTTTGCCACTTCCGCCTCTCCAAGCTTGACAAAGACATGGAGCGAACGACGGCTCTCTTCATCTCTCTGTGCGTCATCAAGCAAGAGATATCCCATCACGCAGTAGCCGGCCATCTCCACAAGGCGACGGGCCATGAAGTCAAGGAGCTGATCATTCTTCTCCCCCACCACTTTCTCCACTGCCGCGGCATATTGCTGGGTCATGAAGTCGAGGGTAGCCTTCACGTTCTCATCCTCAGCTGCCACCTGCTTGGTCTGCTCTTCCTTGATCCAGTTGAGATAGGTGCCGGTGGTGACGTGGCGGATGGCTGCCACTACCTGCAGCTGGGTGGTGCCTTCATAGATGGAAGTGATGCGTGCATCACGATAGATGCGCTCACAAGCATAATCCTTCATGAATCCCGAGCCTCCATGGATCTGGATTGCATCGTATGCATTCTGGTTGCAGAATTCTGAAGTCATGCCCTTGGCAAGTGGAGTGAAAGCGTCGGCAAGACGGCTGTAATATTTGGCTTCCTTCTTCTCCTCCACCTCAAGCTTACGCTCTTTGGCAATGTCATCATATACCTTGTAGATATCCACAAAACGGGAGCAAGCATAAAGAAGCGAACGGCTGGCATCGAGCTTGGCTTTCATTACGGAAAGAATCTCGGCAACAGCGGGGAAATTAATGATTTCCTTGCCAAACTGCTTGCGCTCCTTGGCATACTGGAGAGCCTCGCGATATGCAGCTTCGCTGATACCAACGCTCTGAGCGGCGATACCGAGACGGGCTCCGTTCATGAGTGCCATCACATACTTGATAAGACCGAGACGGGTGCTTCCCACGAGCTCTGCGGGAGCATCCTTATAAACGAGTTCGCAAGTGGGACTTCCCTTTATACCCATCTTATTCTCGATGCGACGCACATCCACTCCGCCGTTACGCTTGTCGTAGATGAACATGGAGAGACCGCGACCGTCGCGGGTGCCCTCCTCGGATCGTGCGAGGACGAGATGAATATCTGAATCACCGTTTGTGATGAAACGCTTCACACCGTTAAGCACCCATGAACCATCCTCCTTCTGAGTGGCCTTGAGCATCACGGACTGGAGGTCGGAACCGGCATCCGGTTCGGTGAGGTCCATCGACATGGTCTCACCCTGACATACACGGGGGATATATTTCTCTTTCTGTGCGTCGTCGGCAAATTCATAGATAGTCTCGGCACAGTCCTGAAGGCCCCAGAGATTCTCGAATCCGGCATCGGCACGGCTCACGATATCGGCAGCCATGATATAGGGAGTGATCGGGAAATTGAGACCACCGAGACGGCGGGGCATCGACATACCCATCAGACCGGCCTTGCGACAGGCCTCAAGATTCTTCTTGGTGCCATCGGCATAAACCACGCGGCTGTTCTCTACACGAGGACCCTGATGATCCACATCCTCGGCATTTTCTGCGATGATATTGCCGCTGAGGTCGCCCACGATGTCGAGCACACGGTCGTAGCTATCCATTGCATCCTCGAAATTCTGAGGAGCATAATCATATTTGTCAGCATCTGCGAAGTTGCGCTCCTTGAGCTTCACGATCTTCTCCATCAGCGGATGATTGAGATGGAGCTTGAAAATCGGATTGTCGGTATAGAAATTTGCCATTGCGTTATTTCGAATTCTTTTTGTAATACTTGATTAATTTGGGCACCACGTCTTCCACCTTACCGGTGATCACATAGTCGGCTATGCTGTTGATAGGCGCATTGGGATCGGTATTGATGGAGATGATGATTGAAGAATCCTGCATACCTGCGATATGCTGAATCTGACCGGAAACACCGCATGCTATATAAAGTTTCGGACGAACGGTGACACCGGTCTGACCGATCTGACGGTCATGGTCGGCCCATCCGGCATCTACAGCGGCACGTGTGGCACCTACCTCTCCGCCGAGCACATCGGCAAGCTGTTCAAGCATCCCGAAGTTCTCTTTGCTGCCCATACCGTAACCACCGGCTACGATGATCGGACTCCCCTTAAGATTGACCTTTGATTTCTCGATGTTGCGGTCGATCACTTCCACTACGAAGTCTTCCTTGTTGGTATATTTGCTTACGTCAAGGTCAACTACCTCACCAACATAATTGGAATCCTTAACCTCTTTTTTCATCACCCCCTCACGCACGGTTGCCATCTGAGGACGATGCTCGGGGTTTACAATCGTTGCCACGATGTTTCCGCCGAATGCCGGACGTATCTGAAGAAGGAGATCCTTGTATTCATTTCCTTTTGCATCCTTATGGTCGCCGATCTCAAGAGATGTGCAGTCGGCTGTCAGACCGCTATGGAGAGCTGAAGATACACGCGGACCAAGGTCGCGTCCGATTGAAGTAGCACCCATGAAGGCGATTCTCGGCTCGATCTCTTTGAAGAGGTTGATAAGGATCGAACTATGAGGAAGTGAAGTGTAGGGATAAAGACGTGAATCCTCCACCTTATATATGCGGTCAACACCATAAGGGAAAATTTGCTTTTCAATATCCTTGAGATTGTCGCCGGCCACAACAGCTTCAAGCTTAATGCCGAGCTTATCGGCAAGAGCGCGGCCCTTGGTAAGAAGTTCAAGGCTGACATCGGCTACCTTGCCATCCTCATACTCGCAATATACGATCAAATTATTCTTGTCAGTTGCCATTTTTTTAGCCTATTGTGTGGTTAGCGATTAATTCCTTGATAAGGTCTTCGAGCTCCTCATCATTATTCTCAACTCTGCGGGCATCCTTAGCGGTGAATACCACATTCTCGATTCCCTTTACCTTTGTGGGCGAACCGGCGAGACCGCATTGTGAGAGATCTGCCTCAACGGTCTGAGTGTTCCATTCGCCAATAGCGAGATATGGGCGTTTTTCAATAAATGCTTTCTTCTCTTCATCGGTGCCGATTTCTGAGGGGCTGGCTGCATATTTATATTTCTGCACGTTGCGTGCGTTGCGCGGACGACACTCGTCGGCTGATCCGTTCACAGTCACAACAAGGGGAAGAGGAGCCTTGACAGTCTCGACACCACTCTCGATTCGGCGCTTGATGAGAGCTTTGCCATCCTCTACGGAGATGATATCCTCAGCGTAGGTCACCTGTGGCAGACCGAGCTTTTCGGCAATCTGCGGACCCACCTGGGCTGTGTCACCGTCGATAGCCTGACGACCACCGATGATGAGATCGTATTTACCTATCTTTCGGCAAGCCATGCTAAGGGCGTAGCTTGTGGCAAGAGTGTCGGCACCGGCGAATGCACGGTCGGAAAGCACGATACCGTCGTCTGCTCCACGATACAGACCTTCGCGGATGATTTCGGCAGCGCGGCCCGGACCCATGGTGAGGAGAGTTACTTTAGTGCCGGGATACATATCCTTCAGCTTCAGCGCCTGTTCGAGGGCGTTAAGGTCTTCAGGATTGAAGATTGCCGGCAGCGCGGCACGATTGATGGTGCCGTCTTCTTTCATGGCGTCTTTCCCGACATTGCGAGTGTCAGGAACCTGCTTGGCCAATACAATAATGTTTAAACTCATAATTTGGATTATGTTTAGTTCTTTTTTCTAATCGAAATTTTAAGACCTCCCCTCAAATCCCTCATATTTATCCCTTAAGATCCATAATCTATGAAGATCTTAATTTCCCTTAAGATTTCTGCAATTTATGTTATATGCAGGAGGTCAAACCTGTATAGTGGGGTCGTTTCCACACATTTGGGCACAAAGTTAATAAAAAATTCCTAATAAACTCAAAGACCTGCACATCTTTTCTCATTTTGTGCAATTATATTTAATGTTGTGCTGCATGATACCTGCATATTTGCTCAACTGAAAGCATTTTACTAATTTTGCAAACCGATCTATAACCGGTTGAACTGAAGATATATTATATCGGTATCTTATAAAAATCCCCTTCAATATTCCCTCTTTCTATGAGACAAATAATTACAGCAATTGTACTTTTTATTTCTTTAATCTCGATATCTTCTTGTTCGTCAGAGAAAGGCAGGGAGGGTGGTGCGAATAAGGAGGAGCAATTGAGACAGGTGCTTCGGGTGCAATCGCTTTATAACATTCATCCGGGAGAGGATATCGTTCCCGAGATGATGGCAACAATCGACAGCATGAGATCCACCGGAAGAACCCCTTATTATTATGCAGCTCTCAATGTGCTTATCGACCGTCTTTTCTCTGAAGGACATTTTGCTGAGGCTGATTCTTTAGCCGTGAAAATGCAGGAGGAGGCTGACTCGGATTCCGATTCCCTATCTATTGCTATGGCAAAGAGAGTGAGGGCTCAGATGTTTTACAAATTATCCCAACCCGAAAAGGCTTTACAAGAATTGGATGCAGCTCCGGATTATGTTTCCGACCCTTATCGATCGGGATCTGACTTCGGAACAGCTACGAGCATACAGGAATGGCTATGGATTATCTCCCGTGAACTTGGTGATACCACCGCAATGAATGAAGCCGGTGAAAAATTTGCCTCTATGGTGGACGCAAATGAAAAAATAAATCGTTGGACTGATTCTACATTTCATTATCCCGTAAGTGCATTATCATTTAGAGCTCAGGCTGCTTTTTCAAAAGGAGACAATAAATCGGCAAAAGAATTTTTGGACAGCGCTTCTTCTAAAATACTTCCCGCCCTTCCGGCAAGAGCATACGAACACCTTTATACCGTGAGATGCAAAGTGAGAGCCGCCCATTCCGACTGGACCGGAGCTATTGCCGATGCCGACACTCTCCTGCATACCCATAAGGATTTCCCATGGTTCTATCTCAAGGATCTGCTTCTTAAGGCCGAAATACTGAATATGGCAGGCAAACATGAGGAGAGCGCAAAGACTTACTCGGAATATGTGAATTTTCATGATTCATTATCGAATAAGATCACGGATAAAAGGCTTCATGATTTGACAGTACTGTATCGCAGTGAGCTTGATCATGAACAGAAAAGAGCTGATCGTTTCCGTATCTTCGCTTTCGGAGCTGTGATTCTTTTGCTTGTGATTTTACTTCTTTTCGCATTTAGTTATTCCATAAGAGAGAAAAGAAGAAATCGACTGCTTGTAGAACGTCTCAAAGAACTTGACCGGGCTGCAGAAACAGCCTTCCAGCTTGAAGAGGACCACATTAGTGATGATGCAAGTATAATCGACCGTCTCGACAGACACATGTATTTTGAACGCCCATATACCGATCCTTCGCTAAGTCGCAAAGAGCTTGCTGAATTCTGCGGTATCTCCACCGATGCACTGGGATTGCTTATCAAGAATGAAAAAGGAATGTCCGTGCGCAATTATATCAATTCATTCCGATTGGAGGAAGCACGGAGAATACTCGGTTCCGACTCCGACGAAGGGATAGCCGATATGGCAGTAAGACTCGGATTCGGCACATCCCGCACCCTTCAAAGAGCTTTCAAGGAGCGTTACGATATGTCGCCTTCGCAATACAGGGATGCATCCCATGATTTGGAATCTCCTGATATATAAATACTTAAAAATTGTCGCATCAATCAGATAATTTTGTCGCATACAAAATAACGTTCTTTCCCGAAAAGAGCGTTATTTTTGTAATCAGAAATAATTTCAGTTTTTCCACATTAACAAACCGATGTCATCAAAAAAATTTTCATTCTCAATAATTGCCGGAATAAGCTTGCTTATCTCCGGCTGTAACGACGACAATCCACTGAATCCCTCTGACGACGGTATGGATAAATTTGTCGGTACAACCCGCGAGATAACCCTTGGAGCGGAAGCCTCAGGTTTCAGCTCCTCCTCTTTCACCTTGGCTCTGCTGGCACCCGATGGAAGTATCATCAAACGTGATGGTTCTCATCTCCGTAATAATCGTGAATCCCACCTTACACTCTCCACTGGATTGGCCGACGGTGAATATCGTCTCCTCTATTTCGAATACCCTATCACGGAAAATCCGAATCTGGCCGACCTGGCCGATACTTTCTCCACTACTCAATTCGGACTCGGAAGCAGGATTGAAGTGGCAGCCGGAACAGTCACCATCCTCGACAGCTTTGATGAGGATTTGGGATTTCCGGGAAAAGGAACAGAAGAGGAACCCTACGAGATCACTTCATACAACAGTCTGATCAAACTCGCCTCGATAGTGAACGATGAGGACTGCAACCGTCTGGTCACTGAAAACACCCATTTTCGCCAAACAGGGAAAATAGATATGTATCAGGCATCGCGTGAGGCCGACCGTCGCTACGGCTGGCTGCCGATCGGTGCCAACTCGGCTCTCCCCTTCCGTGGTCACTATCACGGATCTGAAATCTCAACTCTTATAATCGACCGGCCGAACTCGGCTGCTGTCGGTCTTTTCGGTTATGTCTATAATACGCAAATAGATAATGTCACACTCACCAATTCTTCCATTTCAGGAAACTTCGCAGTAGGAGGTATCGTGGGAGCATCCATCATGTCGGGTAACGACCGCGGCCTGATCTCCCTGACCGATTGCCGAGTGTCGGGCTGCGAACTGACGGGCAGCGACGGTTCTGTTGGTATCGGAGGACTTCTCGGAATGGTGGATATGCAGTCGCGTGCATATTTCCATGACTGCAAATCCTCCTCTAACACTATATCGGGAGGCTATAATGTGGGTGGTCTGGCAGGAGGAGGCGGACTCTATTCCTCTATTATCTTCAGTGAATGTGACAACTTCTCCCCCGTCACCTCCGACTATTCAGGAGCCGGCGGCCTTATAGGCACCTGCGACACAATACAAATGGCTGCTTGCTCTAATTCAGCCCGTATTCAGGGATCAATGAAATATAAACCGGGGGATAAGAATAATTCAGGCATAGGTGCCGGAGGAATTGCCGGAGGAGTGGGCACAGCCACTGTATCGGCCTGCAATAATTCCGGAGTGATTTCCGGATATGCCGGCGTTGGAGGTCTCGTGGGCAGCTCGCGAGTGAAAGGGAGCGACTCGGAAGCTTATCTATATAATAATGTGATGTTCCGATATTGCAACAACGTAGGCCCCGTGAAAGGCACCGAATGTGTCGGAGGTCTCGTAGGCGAAGCGCAGGCCGGAACTTATGCAGTGTATAATGTGGCGGAGGTTTCAGGTCAGAGATATGTGGGCGGAATTGCAGGATGCACCTCAATTGCCGTGATTCACAATGCCATAAACAATGCAAAGATAACCGGTGTTGACTATTGCGCCGGAGTGGTAGGTAAGACTCAGTTCGGTTCGCTTGCCTTAGACCAGAACTACGGGGAGGTGAATGGATCCGGATCCCACACAGCCGGAATCACCGCCCTGGCCGGAAACAATACCATAGTGCATTACTGTAGTAATTTCGGCAATATAAAATCCACGGGGTCCGGACCCACCGGGGGACTTGTTGCAGAGATTGGCGATCCCCGGAAGTGGACAGGGATGAACACTGCCGAGTGTGTGATCGGATCTATGGAGGTAATAATGGGATTCGTGGGTCCCCTGATGGCTGTCAGTGGCCATTCTATTGCCGCCTTGAGTCATAGTCTGGAGGTTTTTCTGCATATTTCCGAGGTATCTACCGACTGCGCACTGCTTTTCTCTGACTCTGTATTATGGGCTATGGGACTGGCCGAGATGGTTGATCCTGAGGAACTGGCTGAAAATTCTTCCGAACTCTCGGCTGCCGTTGGAGATGTCAACAATAAGATAAAGGATGACATGATTATTATCCGTAATCAATGGAAACCGGCTGTGGCAGGTTTCGATGCTTCGGGACTTTCAACAGGGTTTAACAATTGCTTATCCTCAACCCTGAATTTCTATGAAAGCGATGGTGGAGCGGAAAAATACAACGAAGAGATCAGTCTGGCAAGAGAAGAGAGGGCTGAATATCTTGAGCGTGTGCATGAGACCAACGAGATAGTGCATCAGGTGATTGCCGGAGTATGCATCGTGGTGGGCACGGCCGCCACTATCGGTGGTTTGGTTGCTTCGGGAGGCGCCGCTGCACCTTTCGTTGTTGCCGGAGCGGCAACTTCCATTGCCGGAGGTCTAAACGCCATTACCAAGACTGCTCTTGAATTTGAAGATAATGCGGTGATTATATCACAATGTGTTAATGCGGGCAACATCTCTTCCGGTGGAGGAGATACAGCCGGACTCGTGGCCCGGCTTCAGGATAAGAGTATCCTGCGCGACTGCCTCAACACCGGTAACGGACCGCGAAAGGGAGATCCTTTTGTGGCTAAAAAAGGAAATGATGTGGAGCTTCGCCGCCTCCTTTCGTTAGCCGATTATTATTCCTGGGGCGATATGCACTATCCCTCCATGTATGACGGGGCGGCAGTATGGTGGCCCGAAGCTGATGATAGCGATATCATTCATGCCAATCTGAGCAATATAACCATTCTCTGCACCCATGAGGAGGTGATAAAACCATCCACATATTCCTCCATACATAAAAACTGGATAGTGGGTGACTCCACTTCTCCCTGGATGATTCCCGCCGGATCAAACGCTTTTCCTGTGCCGGCTAAGTCTGAAATGCAAAAATAATTAGATTTCGATATGACACTAAAGAATATTGGCAATACTATCTTGAGATACTCCTCAATCCTGCTTCTGTTTACAATGACATCCGTCCCGGCCGTAATGCTCACCTCATGTCATGATGAGCCGGTGATCGATAATCCCGACAACCCGGAAAATCCGGATGTGAGAATGATCTCTTTCAGTTTGCCGGCAAATCATTTCTCTTTCGCCAAAGAAAGTACCCCGGTTATTGTATCACTCATCTCACCCGACGGACTCACCCAAACATTTGATGCCGTTGTGGAAAATATTGATGATACCCTACGCTTCAAAATGGCTTTACCATCGGGAGATTCAATAGCAGACGGGAAATATATCATGACTCTGCGTCATGGCGACGGCAATTCCATCCCGGGGCGTCTATCCTGCCTTTTCGAACGTGAGGCTTTGAAGTCGGTCAACATCATCCTCCCCACCTATATGCTTCCCGGTTCGGGCACTGAGGAGGATCCATATATAATTGCCGGCGACAGCGATTTCGAAATGTTTCTTATCAATCTTGCCGATGATTCCGAAAGTTTCGGCGCCGGGTTGAAGTTCAAGCAGACCGCGGATGTGGTTGCTCCCGATCAGAGCAGCCTGATTCCCGGCCGTGGCTATTGGGGATCTCCTTTCGCAGGAATATACGATGGTGGCGGACATGCCATTACAGGCATTTATTATCGTGGCAGCAACCGCGAGAATTCTGACTCGGGGTTCGGTATTTTTCAGAAACTTATCGGTTCGGCAACAGTAAAGAACCTCTCCGTGACTGGTGCTGATATCAGCGGGCTTTACAAGGAGTCGGGAATCATCGCCGGATCAGTGTCGGGGGATGTGATGCTTGAAAATATCTCAATCTCGGGTCATATCGAGGGTGGCAGATCGCAAGGATGTCTCGCAGGAATCGTTACAGGTGGGAGCCTTAAGGTGGAGAATGTGGAATTGAAGGCACACGTGAGCGGCACAGATAATATCGGAGGTCTTGTAGGCAAGATCAATACCGGTGCGAAAGTATCTTTTAACAAAATCTCCACTCCCGATACTCATTTTTTAGTGGAAGGGAAAAGCCATGTCGGTGGCATAGTTGGAGAATCGGCAGCATCCGTATCCTTCCGGAATATCCGAATAGATCATAAGGTGTCCAATGAAGATTCCGACATAAGGATTGTCGAGGGGAGAGGAGACGGCACAGGAGGAATAATCGGGTCTGTGACCGGAAACATCGCTTCCATGGAGTTTTCTGACTGTTATGTGCTTTGTCCCGTTGGTGGCAAAGAAGCCAGCAGTGTCGGAGCCTTGGCTGGGAGTGTGGAATGTGCGGAAATGAATGTATCCAACTGCCGGAGCTATTCGGTGGTGGGCGGTAAATCTTATGTAGGAGGACTTTTCGGTAAAGTAACGATTCCTCAGATGTGCAAAGGTCTCACAATTTCGGGTGAAGATTTCTCCACCCGTGTTTCCGTGGATGATGCCGATGCAAGCGTGACCGGAATAGACCATGTGGGTGGTTTCGCCGGATGGTGGGAAGGTCCGAATAAAATAAACACAAAAGTAAAGATCAATGTGCCTGTCACATCTTCCGGCAGCGGAGCAGGAGGAGCATTCGGCGGTGTAATCAACAGCACTGTGGATGCTACCCAATTCCTCATCGGATCCGGCAATTCGGGCACCAACACTCTCCATATTACCGGTAACAAAGAGGTAGGAGGTATTGTGGGACGCCTGGAAAAATCCACCTTATCTTCCGACTCGAATTTCGATTTTCCTGTTTCGGCAGGTAACGCCTCGGTGCCAAAACCGGAACAATTCACTTCCGCTTTCAACGGAGTTGTGACGGGCACCTCGGAGGTTGGCGGAATTGTGGGTTATGGACTTATGGCCAATGTCACGGGAGTCCACTCTACGGCACATGTCACAGGATCGCAAGATGTGGGTGGTGTCATAGGAAAAATGGAGGATGCAACTTATGATATTTCCAATATAGAAGATTGCTCTTTTAACGGAATCCTTGAATGTTCGGCAGCCGACATGACAGGCGGAATTGTAGGTCAGTACAGATCGGTAGGTTCCGGTTTCGTTCATGATTGCGTGAATTATGCAGATATAATTGGTGGTGATTCCGAAGGGGGCACTGCCGGCATCATCGGCTATATCTACAAGACCAAACAGAATGATACCGGGAAAGTGCTTCAGGTGAAGTGGTGTGTCAATATGGCCAAGGTGTCGGGATCCATGCATGTTGGAGGTATAGTGGGGAGATCACAGGCAGAGGATTCCTATACCAAGCTTGACGGCCCCAACACTACAGTTGCCATATCGATCTCCGACTGCATGAACAGGGGGTCGATCCATGCAGAGGGGGGATCCTCCTCTCGGTCGGCTGTGGGTGGTATTCTCGGTTTTTCAAATTTTCTGACCGGAGTGTTCCGCTGCGCCAATCACGGGGAAGTATATGGACAGAATGTATGTCATGGAATCGGAGGTATAGCCGGAAGCATGGGAGAGGATCCTAAAGGAGCCGGTCTGACCACTCTATACCGCAATGTGCTCGTGCAACAATGCTTCAACAAAGGCACCGTTAATGCAGGCAACCGTGATTCTTTCGTCGGTGGTATTCTTGGTTATCAGGAAGAAGGTCAGCAAAGCAACCTCGAGGATTGTGCGAATCATGGCACAATAGTGCCCGACCAGCATCACGACAGTGGTGGAATCTTAGGATGTGCCGATCATCTCACTTATATTTACCGGTGTGTCAACAGAGGCAAGGTGAATCATGGCAATGCCACCGTAGGCACTCATAAAACGGCATCCACCTTCTATCATAACTATCTTTACTTCCTTGAGGGGACAGGAGGAAATTGGCCGGATGCTATCAAATTTAATGCAAATGAGTTTACTTTAAAGGTCAATTTTTCAGGATTGGATTTTACTAATGTGTGGAAAATGACTTCGGAAGGGCCAATGCTCAGTCAGAACCGCTGGAATTATCTCTGAGTTGACAAGGATTTTTTGCCATTAAAATGATTTTGATTATTTTTGTATTTACAAAAATAATATATCGTGAAAATATTTAAGACATCCAATTATAAGCCCTGTATTCTCGCAGGTTCAGCTGTGCTGTTGTTTCTTAACGCCATTCCGGCTTTGGGCCAGACTTTTGATGATCACATCAATGCCGCCCGATCATCATACGAAGCATACGATTTTGCGGAAGCTACGCGCCTGCTCGGATTGGCACGGAATAAGATGACAGCCTCCAGTGAGATTGAAAAGGATATGGCCAATTCTCTTCAAAAACAGATTGACCTGGCCAAGAGATATATCACCAGAGTGGAACATCTCCAGATTCTGGATTCAATCTCAGTGGGAAAAGAGGATTTCTTTAAATATTATAAACTTCCCGCAAGCGCCGGATATCTCGACGGAACTGATGCTCTCCCCTATGAAGTACAGGATGTGGAATATGTATTCACAAACGAGAATGACGATTTCAAGATGTGGGCGCAACCCGACAGCACCGGGTTCTATAATATCGCGGAGTCATTGCTTCTCACCGATGGCACATGGAGTTCCCCGGCCATGGCTCCCCTAAATCTTGGAGGAGGGAAAAACGCAGAGTTTCCCTTTATGATGTCGGATGGAGTGACTCTCTATTATGCCTCGGATGGAGATGCCTCCATCGGAGGTTATGACATTTTCGTGGCTACCCGCGATGCTCAGACCGGCGAATATCTTCAGCCTCAGAATTTAGGAATGCCCTATAATTCTCCTTTTGACGATTATCTCCTTGCTATTGATGAGGAGAATGGCGTGGGCTGGTGGGTCACGGATCGCAATCAGGAGGAGGATTATCTTACGCTATATCTATTCAAATTGAATGATACCCGTCGTAACTATGACTCTGAAGAGGAAGAAACGGATATCCGTGACCTTGCTCTAATCAAGGATTTCAAAGCTACCCAAGACCCGGATACCGACTACTCTGAGATCCTGGAAGCAATCCGCACTATCCCGGTGGAAAAAAGGAAACATGCGGATTTTCATTTTCCAAGAAAAGGGGGTAACGAATACACCACTTTGGATGATTTCCAAACTACTGAAGGAAGAAGAGCGATGAAACGCTACTTGCAATCTAAAGAAGTGCTTGACCTTCGGCTTAATGAACTGTCGGAACTACGCCGCCAATATGCCGGCAATCCTTCTTCTGAGTTAAAGCAGCGTATAAGGGAGCTTGAACAGAGCACTGAGAAAGGCCGGGAGGATGTAAAGAAAATGAGAAACGAAGTCTATCATGCCGAAGGGAATTAAGCTGCTGTGTTATGATTCTACCCACCACCGAAAGATACAATTATCATTCACATACAGAATTTTGCGACGGTCGGGCGCCGATGTCCGGGATGGCGGCAGCCGCCTGTTCGGAGGGAATGGAGATATGGGGATTCTCACCCCACTCCCCTATTCCTGTAGAATCGGGCTGCAATATGCAATTCGAGGCTGTGCCGATCTATCTGGAGGAAGCATCAAGAATAAAAGGTGAATATGAGGGAAGAATGAAGATCCTGACCTCCATGGAAATTGACTATCTCTCTACGGAATGGGGACCTCATGTAGATTATTTCCAGAAACTACCTCTTGATTATCGAATAGGATCGGTGCATTTCGTGATGAATCAAGATGGTATTCCCATTGATTGCGACGGAAGATTTGAAAGATTCAATCAGAGATTGAAAGATTCTTTTCGAGGTGACCTGCGCTATATCGTCGAGAAATTTTATGAGCAGGAACTGATAATGATCGAGCGTGGGGGCTTCGACGTCTTAGGTCATTTCGATAAGATCTCGGCCAATGCCTCAATGGTGGACCCGGAGATAGAGAACACCGGATGGTATCAGGCGCTGGTGGATGATGTGATTCGGCATGCGCGCGATGCAGGTATCATATTTGAGATCAATACCAAAGCTTTTAATGATAAAGGGAGATTCTTTCCTAACCGGTCGCTTTGGAAGGAACTACCCGACAAAAGCAAAGGCGAGACTCTCGAAGGAATCATTCATAAAAAGATACTCATCAACTCCGATGCCCATTATCCTGAAAAAGTAAATTGCGGCAGGGATGAGGCTATTAAATTATTCCATGAAGAGATAATTAATCAGTGAGAATTTAGATAATGATAATAGAAGAGAGATATATCTTATCATCTTTCCAGACGCATATTAGTCATCATCTCCCCTGCGAACGGGCGACGACCTACGGGATTGAAACCTAAGGATTCGTAGAGCTTACGGGCATCGGGATTATCATCCGCCACAAGGAGTCCTAACGGCAATCCTGATTTTTCGGCTTTCTTCCAAGCATCCTCTATCAATAACTTCCCGATTCCTTTCCCCCTATATTGCGGGAGAGTAGCCAGAGTGTCAAGATAAAACTCTTCACCATTTGTTTCTCCCGGAAGATTATCCACCTCTTCCGAAGTCATTCCCCAGCCAAACACTTTGTTGGCTTCATCAAAGAAGGAACGTCTAAGCTGTTTAAGCCTGTTTCCGTCATAACTTACGCACACTCCAATCTTCTCACCCTCGGATGAAACGGCTATTCTTGTATTAAGATAGGAATATTGGGAGTCTGTTCGGACAGCGAGACGCGAAAACACATCTTCCACATCTTCCCGTGATTTATTTCCGGCCATTCCGGCCACAATTTCATCTCCTACTGCCTCCATTATGGCCCATGCGATAAGCCGGGCATCTTCAGGAGTGGCATCTGTTATATTTATTTCTTCCATTATTCTTTTGCATTAATGCCTGCTTTATAAATATAAACAAGTATCTGTACAATATTCCAATTTAAGCAGAGAGATATAATGTTTTTTTAATCACGTAAGAACATCTTTTTATTGCAGCTATAATAATTTCACTTTTTTTGAGTAAATTTGTAATAGAAGTTTAAGATTTATAATAATGATTAGTAAAAGAAAACAATACGGGATATGGCTCTCTCTTGCCATATTTTCAGTCATACCTTTCATCTCCTCATCTCCCAAAGTCAGGGCCGACGAATACTGGGATCAGAAAGTTTCGCTTTTCGATACTCTCCCTATCTATCCCAAAGACATTGTATTTGTAGGGAATTCAATAACCGATGGCGGCCATTTCAACGAACTTTTCGAGATGGACAATGTGAAAAACCGCGGTATCCGTTCGGATGGAATCACAGGCGTGCAGAAGAGAATCACCCAAGTCACCAAAGGACATCCACGGAAGATTTTCCTTCTAATTGGAATAAATGATATAGCCGGGAATCATTCGGTGGCTACTTTATCCAAAAGATATGAGGAACTTGTGGATTCGATAAGAAGCCAGTCTCCGGAATCCCAACTATACCTGCAGTCGGTGATGCCGGTCAACAACAGCTTCAAACGCTACAAGACCCTTTATGGCAAAGAGGCTACAATAAAGAGCTTCAACAAGGAGATAGAGAAGATTGCCACACGCAAAGGGGCCGTATATATCGATTTATGGCCCTTCCTCTCTGACTCCAACGGACGGCTGAAAAGGGAATATACCAACGATGGCCTTCATCTCAAGGGTGCCGGATACAAGGCATGGGTGAAAGGAATTGAAAAATATGTAAAAGAATGACCAATCCCCTTAAGACCCTAAATGAGATCCGCCGCCTCCTTTTGATGGAATATAATGAGGAGAAACGTTCCTTCCTCACTGCCACGCAAAGGATAGGACTCGCCAGACTTGCTGACCGGGGTGACGCCTGGATGGACATAAAGATAGGAAAAGTATATTATAACTCCTTGAATCAGCGATGCGTTGAGGTATTCCGAGATGAAAACATTGAGGATGATCATCATTTTGAATATGGCCGTCGAATCGCTTTTTTAAAATTTTCCGATACTCCGGGCAAAGATACCCGTATCCTCTTCACGGGCACAGTGAGTTTTGCCGAGCAGAACCGTATGGTGGCTGTGATTTCAGAATCCTCACAAATCACGACCCTTCAGGAAGGAGGTCGGGCAGCTGTGATGCTGTCGTTTGATGAGACCACTTACAAGGCGATGTTTGATGCAATCGATCGCATCATCAATGCCAAAGGGCGTCTCGGAGAACTCCGGGATATCATTTATTCCAAGAAAGCTGCCGGAGAGTTTCATATTCCTGCCATGCGCTTCCCTTATCTGAATGAATCGCAGCAAGAGGCGGTTAATAAGGTGATACGCGCCAAAGATGTAGCTATAGTGCACGGACCTCCCGGCACAGGAAAGACCACCACTTTAGTGGAGGCTATCAATGAGACTCTGAAACGCGAGAGTCAGGTATTGGTGTGCGCCCAAAGCAACATGGCTGTGGATTGGATATCGGAGAAACTGGTGGATCGAGGAATTCATGTGCTGAGAATAGGGAATCCCGCAAGAGTCAACGACAAGATGCTTTCGTTCACCTACGAACGTAGATTTGAATCGCATCCCGATTATCCCGACTTATGGAGAATAAGGAAGGATATACGCGAGATCAGAAGCGGGAAAAGAAGAAACTCAGATCAGATTCATCAGAAATTGGATCGCCTTCGCAGTCGTGCCACAGAGCTGGAGATCCGTATAAATAATGACCTTTTCAATTCGGCTCATGTCATTGCGTGCACACTCACCGGCAGCGACGGGAAAATCCTCTCGGGAATGAAATTTCCGACTGTTTTCGTAGATGAGGCGGCGCAGGCTCTTGAAGCGGCTACACTTATCCCTCTCCGACGGGCAGGACGTATCATTTTGGCGGGCGATCATTGTCAGCTCCCTCCTACCGTGAAATGTTACGAGGCAATGCTTCAGGGCCTCGGTAAATCTTTGCTCGAACGGTTGGTGGAGAATCATCCGGAAGCAGTATCTCTTCTTAAGACTCAATACAGGATGAATGAGACGATCATGAAGTTTTCTTCCGACCGATTTTATAATGGAGAGATGAAAGCGTCGGAGGATGTGAAGAGCCGTGGAATACTCGATTTTGACACCTCCATAGAATGGATTGATACTGCCGAGTTAATCAGTGAACTATCTGAAGAAAAGAATGAAGGAGAGGATATCCGGGCATATAGGGATGCGGTTTCAGGAAATTCTTTTGGCCGGATCAACAGGGAGGAGGCACAACTCACCATGATCACCCTTCAGAATTATATCACCAAGATAGGGAAGCAACGCTTTCTTGACGAGCGGCTGGATGTCGGACTGATCTCCCCATACAAGGCACAAGTGAATTATCTTCGCCATCTTCTCAAACGGCTCTCATTTTTCAAACCGTATCGCAGTTTGATTTCCGTAAACACGGTTGACGGTTTTCAAGGTCAGGAACGCGACATAATTGTTATATCGTTAGTGCGCAGCAATGAGCAAGGGCAGATAGGCTTTTTACAGGATCTCCGGCGCATGAATGTGGCCATGACTCGTGCCAGGATGAAACTCATCATCATCGGTGATTCTTCCACCCTTTGCCGCCATCCTTTTTATTCCAAACTCAAAGAATATATCGAAAGCCTTTAGCAGATTTTATCGAACGAGATCACATAAAGAAGCAGATTTGAATATTTAAGTTAATGGATATTTATAATGAATAATTAATTATAATAATTGCATCCAAGTATCAATTTACGCGTTTTATCTGGTGAATAGAATAAAACAAATATGATAAAAAAATTATTTTTGATTATTGTGGTTTGCATAATGGCAGCCGGGAATGCAAACGCCTTCATTGACAAATATACCATCCAGCGCGAAGAACTACCTGAAAAGGCGCAACAGATGCTGGTGGAACACTTTCCGAAAGCAAAGATAAGCATGATCAAGGTGGATCGGCATCTGCTTAAAAAGACAGATTATGATGTCAAACTTACAAATGGAACTTTGATTGAATTCAGTAATTCAGGGCAATGGACATCAATTGACTGTGGGAAAAAGAATGTGCCGGAGAACTTGCTCCATAAAACCATTCATAACTATATAAGAAAGAACTATGATGGCACCACTATAGTGAAATGTAAGAAAAGAAACACCGGCTTTGACGTTGGTTTATCCAATGGGAAGGTATTAAGATTTAATCTTTTATATCAATTCAAAGGAGAAATTAATGATTCAGAATTTAAATCTACAGAAGAAGAGACTATCATTGACGAATAGTGAGTAAATGTTCAATATGTCCGTAATTTTCCGGATTATTCTGATTAATGTCCGATGTGGGGATTATCCTAATCCGTTTTTCAACTGATTTATCTGAGCGCAGACGCGGTTGATGTGATCTAAGCCGTATAGCAACGAGTTGCTGTCAATATCCATCCATGAAAAGAGGGTCTTGATCTTAGTGTATATGTTTATCACATAAGATGTGTCGATTGTTGATGTACGGGAGGCGAAACAGACAGTCTCGTGATGTGCTATGCGGTTGCGTAGGGAATTAACCTTATCCAGCTCATTGAAGATATAGGTCTGATTATACTGCATCTCCCTTGATGAGCGCGGTTTGTTGGGAAAAATGGAAAGGAGGTTGCGCCCTGTCACACGGTATTGCACGGGCGAGAACATGTATTTCCATATACCGAACTCCATTTCAGCCAACAGCTTGTGGTGTGTATAAGATTGCGATTGCTGTAACTTGCGGTGTGCGAAGGTTATGATGTCGCGCGTCTTTCTCAAAATCGGTTCTGTGAATACTCCGTCGGGCATTATGGAATCACGCAACCATTCATCTCCCAAGTTCTCGGTTAATTTACGGTCAATGGCATTACGCAATGCGACCTCGAAGCAGCTGACTATGGTGAACATCTCCTGCGAAACCTGAAGATTGTAGCGGTAGAGCGTCATCGCCTTGCGGGTGTCGCCTCCACATGCCGTGACATAACGCTCCATGCGTTGCGGGGACATTATTTTCTCGAAGTCAGCGTATTTCATTTGAAATTAACAATCTTTTCGGTGTAAAATTTTGTTATTAAGAGAAAAAGCACTATCTTTGCAGTGTTGAATCCCGGTAGCCCCTGTATATCAAGCTATCGGGTTTTGTTTTTAGGTGGTAAATATACAAAATTTTACACACATCTGCAACTCTCCGTAAAAATGACATCGGGTATCCCTCCCGATGTCCGACCACTAAATCCACGTCAAAATGAAACATTGTGACGGTGAATTACGATGCAAAGATAATGCTTTATTCTCATTCCCACAAGTTTGCATTGTCAATTGTCTTCAATATCAAACGTAATCCTGCCAAGTTTGTTTATCCCCTTCTAATCTACGACGTGGAGATATTTCTCCGTCACCCTTATGCTCGCATGTCCTAACAGCAATGACACGGTCTTAATGTCAGTTCCGGCATTGATAATTTCCCTGAGAATGTCCTCCTCCTTAGGATTGCCGATAAGTTTCAGCAATTCCTCGTTAAGGGGTGTATCTTGAATATCTCGGTGTCTCGCTCAGATATTCAATGAATCTGTCCAAGGCATAACTGTATCTTCTTGTACGGATTATAACATATCAATAAATCAATTAGTTATGATTGTAATGGTGTACTCATGGTGTACTAATTATTTGGTTGAATCGAAAGCGGCATATCCGATTTAGCATAATTTAACAGTGACTTGTTATATTTAATTCTAATGATTTCGATTTGTTTGTCGAAGATTTGAGGCTCTGAATAGCAAGATATTGAAGGAATTTTTGTAATTTTGCAGTTGGATTGGCATTGCCATGTCCAATACATTTTGGTAAAATAAGAAGCGTTATGCTTATCTTGTAGGTGAAAACGTAGGAAATTTTCAGTCAGGACAAGGGTTA
>CAMWUJ010000032.1 GCA_947177405.1 uncultured Porphyromonadaceae bacterium
AGATTGAAAATTGTCCAGATTTTCAGTATCAGATAACGGAGTGTTTGACGCTCATCTTCAATATGTCGGTGTAAATCCGCGTTGTGTAGGACTTACAAGTGCAAATATACTAAGATTTTGTCAAATCTCCTTAATCAATGGTGATTTTTTTATTATACCACTATATCCTAAAAAGTAAAAATTTTTATATTCCTTTTCGAATTTTTAGAAAAAAATATCTCCGAATCTTTCTTTAAAGACTCGGAGATTACTGATGCTATTAAGCTGTCTATCCTGTTCAATTATTTGAGTGGAGCCTTAGCTACCTGCTCCACTCCATCCGCTGATTTCACGAAAGCGATGACCGAGATGTTGTCGGGATTCCATTTCTCGTTCTTTTCATCGCGGAGAGGAATTGAATATGTGTTCCCTTTATGAATACTCTTTTCCAGGGATACTTTCTCTCCGTCCACTCCATTCACGGCGGCACGGAACACGTTGTTGTGGACATATTCCGGCATCAATCCATTTGATTTGGATATCTGCTGCGCCACTATTCCATCCTCGATAACCCAAATCAAGAGTTGCCCCTCGATATCTTCGTGAGGGATAAGCTCCACATCAATTTTGATTTCGTTTCCTTCGAGATCCGCGTCAAGATCGATGGAGAGGGTGGTGGGGCGGAGCAGCTCGGCGCGCACGGTAGAGGCCCATGTGCCATAGTCGCAGGCGCCTCCGCGTCCGTTGATCACTCCCTGAGGCCAGGAGGAGATATTATATGAGTTGTTATAGTAGGTTCCCTCCTCAGTGCCAAGACCCAGGATACGCGGATTGTTCTTGCTGATGGCAAAAGCCCCGGCATGGATACTTACAGGCACCACCGCATCGCCATATTGCTGCTGGAGAGCCTCAATCACCTCGTGGGCATCAGGACAGTTCACACAGTTTTGGCCCGTGAAATCCTCTATGAGCACCACGCGCTCGGGCACCACTGCATCGACCTCGATATAACGGTCGTCTTCAGCTATGTTGTCGCAGGAGGCGAATGTTCCGGATATGAGGAGAGCACCTCCCGCCAAAAGAATTTTATTGAAGAATGTGTTGTTTTTCATCTAAATTAAAAATAATAGTTATAATCTATCTTTACACCTTTGGTCTCGGGCACCCAACGGCATACACCGCCCGAGCAGTCGAAACCTTCGCGGGTCTTGCCGTATGAAACCATCAGACGGTTTGATTTGTAGTTTCCTGTTATACCGAACTGATAGTAATGCCCTTGATTGCCGCCGCAGTTCCATTTATCGCTCACACTGAGGGTCATCCAGGGCACGTATGTGAATTCCACAAGGCCGTATGCCCAGTCGCGATGATCCTGGCGCGTGGTGAGATACTGAAGCTCTGCGCGGATATTGAATTTTTTGTTGATCTTGTATTTGCCGTCGAGGATGAAGATATTACTCTTCACGTTCTCCTCTCCATATTCAGCTGCCATATCCTGCACGCGGGGATTATACAGCTGGTTCATATACATGAATGTGAACTGGAAATCCTTTGTGAGGCGTTTTTCGATTTGGAGGTTGAAGTCGAAATAATAGGTCTCACCCATACCGAAGAAAGAGGTGGATCGACCGTCGGTTCCCCACATCGATCCGTTGGGGCCTTCCGGGCGTGCGCCATAGTGCAGACCCTTGATATAGCTGATGTTGGCGTTCAGCTTTGTGCCATACTTTCCTCCCAGAGGAGTCTTGCGTTTGAAATTATACGCGAAAGCTCCCTGAAAAGCCCATTCCCCTTTCGAATCCTGGGTGGAATAGGGATAGAGGGTGGCAAGGGCATAAGTGTGCTGATAGGAGAAAGGGGGAAGCTGGTTAAGCATGGTCTCCGTTCCCTTATATTCACGGTCGGAATGGAATCCCATATTCTCGGTGCGCTTCACCTGCACCATAGCGCTGAGGCCGGTCTTTGAATATGAACCTGAGAGCATATAGGCTGTTCCCGGGCGATAGGTATAATCGTTTACCAACTCAGGGTCCTGACCTTTCCACGCGAATTCTCCGAGAACATTGAAAGATCCCTTCGAGAATTGTGAACGAACATCAAGAGCGTTGATGCATTTGGGAAGGTTAAGGGCCAGGTCGGTTCCGGAGAGGAATATATCCTGCTTCTGCTCATTGAGGAGTACATACGATCCGCCGATCATCCAGTTGGCTCCTTTGTCGGCGATACCCTTGAAATAATCCTGCATATAAACTTCGGCATTGGCACCATACACCTGAGTGTGTCGGTTCCATTTCCAATAGTTACGCTGTACACCCCCGAGAAGCGTCAGGCGCAGACCGTTGATACTGTTCACTTTCAGACGACCGCCACGCAGGGAGTTGTCGATACCGAGAGCGCGATCCTCATAAGTGCGTAGTATAAATCCTGATCCGAATTGATCGTAGAAATCACCGGCTGTCAGTTCCAGTCCTTTCCATTTCCCTTTGGCATAAATATGGGGCACACCCCATCCTGCGAATCCGTCGAGCACCTGATACTGCGGGAGAGGCCATTTATTAAATTCGAATCTCAAACCGGCATCCACGTATTTACTCACGAGTCCGACATCGGCATAAGTGTTGAACACTACCGGCTTGTCGAGCTTGTAGTCGTCGGGATCATCGGGAATAAAAACGTTGGCCTGAACAGAGCCATGCACCTGAACCTTATCATCAGCAGATACTGACAAGGGAGATATAGTGGAGACGGTGGCAGCCGCCAAAGCGGTGAATGCCAAAGGGAAGTGAAGTTTCATGCCGGATTTTATTTCACAAGTTCACGGATTTTATCAATTATATGTTCTTCGGAACCTTCAGTGTATCCGGATCTGTTTTCCACGATCTTGCCATCGCCATCAATGATAAGGAGGTGGGGCACAGACTGGATACCCATTGCGTTCTTAAGCTCCGAGTTGGTGTCGAGAAGCACCTCATATTCCCATCCGAGCTGATCAGCCAAGGGGCGCACCTTGCTTGCATTCTGAGCCTCGTCGATAGAGATTGCGATGAGCTTCATTCCGGTCTCCTCCTGCCAGTCGGGATATACCTCGGAGATAGCCTTGAGTTCGCGGAGACAGGGCTTGCACCATGTGGCGAAGAAGGATACCACGTATGGTTTGCCGTCATTGGAGATAGTGGATGCATCCACGGGAGATCCGTCGAGATTCTTAAGCTGTACGGAAGGGAACTGGGCCGAAGCCGGAAGAGCCATGGCGAAAGCTGCCACGAGAGAGAGGAGGAATTTCACATAGCGTTTCATGCTGAAATGTTTTAAAAGTTATAAATAGAGGTGGGGCAGATTCCTTTGTTGAATCCTCCCCGCCTCTTAGACTTAGAATCAAAGAGCAAGTTTAAAGCCCTTGCCATCGATTTTCACTACATACACGCCATCGGTGAGATCAGTGAGATCCATCACAGCTGAATCAGTGGATTTCATCTTGCGGCCATTGAGATCGTAAACCTCTGCAAGACGGAAAGAACCGAAGATAGCCAGAGTGCGTCCCTGAAGAGAAATCGTCACGTTGTTGTCGGAGGTTTCAACTTCGGTTATGCCATTGGTATAGGTGCCTTTCTCATCTACATAAATACCGTTGATCTGGATATATCCGTGGGTGGGATGTTTTGTCACAAGACGGATACCGATGCATCGGGTCTCATCTTTATCGAAAACGGGAATCTCCACACCGCGGATGCGGAAAGCCACGGTGCCGGTGGTGGGCTCGATGTCGGGGTTCTCGGGGTCGTGAGTGATGGAGAGTTCACCGATTTTCTCGGTCATGGCCTCCACTGTATTTTTCTTTCCGATGTAGAATTCGATCTGGTCGGTACTGAAAGAACGTGAGCTGATAGCCACCTCATACTCCATGTCGGCCTCGAACTTAAGCGGAGGAGATATCAGCCATTCATCCGCCGAACCGTTTTCGGAGTTTCCAAGCGGAGGAGAAACGATGTATTCAGCCGCGGCTTCATAGTCACCGAAAGCCATCTGACCCAATGTAGTGTTGAACATCCAGGAAAAACCGTCGTTGTTGGCATCCACCGACGTCCAGAGGTTTTGCACCTGTGCGTCATTTTCAAACGTCTGCTCAAAGGGAATTTCGAAGCCCGGTCCGAGAATCACGTTTCCGGAGGTGGCATCGGAACTGCCCTGCTCGTTGGAGGCAGTGATCACATAATTATATTTCATCACACGGACGAACTCGGTATCGGTCACCGTGCACTCCTTGATATCCTTAGCCACAACGAGATTGTCGTTACGGATCACTGTATATGTGGTGTTCTCCGGGTTATAAGCTCCGAGATGACGACCCACCTCCGGGGCATCCCAGGAAAGAACGAGGGATCGCATATCATCGGCTACGTCCGTTTTAATGGCTGTCGGTTTTCCCGGGGCGTCAGGACCAATATACTGGAACACTGTGCCCTTGGCGCCATTTCCCTTTCCATTATAGAAGTAAATATCGTAGCGATAATTGCCGGTTTCGGGCACTGAAGGATCAGTATATTCAAGTTTCTCACCCGGAGCTACAGTGCCGGTTGAAGCCATTATCTTCTCACCGTTACGGTTGATAACATATCCATAGAGTGTTCCGAGATCTTTGCTTCCGTTCAAAGTGAAGTCGGGAGCTGTGAAAGAGATTGTGGCAGATAGGGACCCATCCCCGGCAGCCACGCTCTTTATATCGGTTGGGGCGGCAGGTGCGAGCAGGTTCTCGGCAGACGGGATATGCAGTCCGGTGAATCGTGCGGTGATACCCACAGACCCGATTTCTCGGATAGTACCCTCATTTACGTTGATCTCCTCCAGCCAGCTATTCTCATATCCCTGGGGATGACTGTTGGTGGATGACACCCAATAGAGGAGCCCTGTGGCCCGGTCGAATTCCATCGACTGGTTGTTCATCATTCCACTGAGTTTGGTGTCCATCACCTTGACAGCCTTCCCGGATTCAGGGTCTAATGTGTATAAAGTTCCTGAGGTGGAGAGAGAATATATGGTTCCGTTGGGATGCACGGCGATGGTGCCTCCGCCATTCATGATGGTACAAATTTTAGAGAACTCAGCGGTCTTCAGATCAAGCTCATAAAGTCCCGACTGACCGCCTTCAAATCCTACAGCATACATTTTGCGGTCTTTCTCGCTCCACGACATATCCTGAGGCTTAAAGTTGGTGCCGGGTCTTTCCCATGAACCGATAGTCTCTTTTAAGCCATTAAATGTGTTATATACCACGAGATCCCCGGGAATAGGGGAAGACATCGTGCCTGAAACAGTGTATTCACAGGCATAGATCAATCCATCCACACCGGCGGCAGCAAACACCCCGGTGGAGGGAGTATCATAATAGGAATCGAGAATTTTTCCGAAAATCTCGGCCTCCGATTCCGTCGGGTCGAAAGGATATGATACGAAACCATAGTCATAATCTTTGGTCCCGTCGGCAAATTCGGCTGAACCAAGCGAGAAACCATAAAATACTCGGTTTCCGGGCGCCGCACAAAAAGCTGTAGCTGTGATTAATGCTGAGGCAGCTAAGTTGAAAAGTCGGTAATGATTTATCATTAGTTTATGTTTAAAATTAAGGAAAACTATATTGAGTTTTTTTGTGAGTAGTTGCTCTCTACTGCAAATTTAATATTATGTGTATGAATTAGCAAAAGAGACAATAGTTAAAGAAAGTTAAAAGTATAATTTCGTTTTAAAAAATGTATAAGAAAATAAAATTTTTTTAAGATATTTGCGATGTTAATATTACTCATTATCCATTACGAGCGATATGGTGCATAATGAGCGATATTACTTGGCGGATTAAAACGAAATCAGACCACCTTATTAATAGAACGCTGTCATGCGTTTTTTATTGAATGAGGTCTAATTACACTATACGACACTGCTAAGGAAGATTCAGTTCGAATGGATGGAATCTTTCCGCATCATAGCTAACAATACCTAAACGCTTCATATGGAGAAAGGCATAACGACCGTAATGTGAAGAATCTACCTACATATAATTATAATTCACACGATAACAACTGTTTTAAAGAATATAAGATTACAATGAAATTTAACAACATCAGACGCAGACTCATGACTATGGCTGCTCCCCTTATTCTGACAGGGAGCGCGATGAGTATGCCGCCCGCTCCGGGGTTTGTGAGAATCCCTCAGCCCGACGGGACAACTGTGGAAGCACGCATCATCGGAAACAAGGATTTTCATTACTATGAATTGCACGACGGATCGTTGATGGTGGCCGACATTTCCGATGGATTCCTGAAGCCGGCGAGCCGTGAGAAGGTGGATCAGCTCAGGAAAGCGCATCTTGAGAAAGTGGAGGCTCAGGAGGCCGCCATTGCCACAAGGGCGGTTAGCCCTGGGGCGATCAGACGCGATTTCCCTACTACCGGCACAGTGAAAGGCCTTATAGTGCTTGCTGAATTTCAGGATGTGAAATTCCAACCCGGCAGCACTCCCGAATACTTCAAGACAAAGCTAAACAAGGAGGGTTATTCGGCTGAGGAAACCATAGGAAGCGCCAGAGATTACTTTAAGGAGCAGTCGTATGGCCTTTTCACTCCCGAATTCGATGTGGTCGGACCCGTGACCTTGCCGAAAACCTGTTCCGAATACGGCTATTCCGAAGATCTTGACAACCTCTTCCGCGATGCTGCCATTCTTGCAGATACAGAATGTGATGTCAACTTCGCAGACTACGATATCGATGATGACCACTATGTTGACTTTTTCTTCGTTATCTTCGCCGGGCATGGCGAGGCCCAGGGAGGACCCGTAGAGACTGTATGGCCGGCCATGAAAGATATGAGTTATTTCATAACCGACCGGTTTGACGGAAAATATATCGGAGTGGCGGCTTGCTCTTGTGAATTGAAAGAGGGCGAAGGGACCAAACTCGATGGTGTCGGGACAGTGTGCCATGAATTCAGCCATATCCTCGGATTGCCAGATATTTATGACGCCCAGGGCACTATGGGCTATGGAATGGGCCACTACGATATGATGTGCTATGGGCCTTATAATGGAGAAATGCGCGTGCCTTCGGGATATACGGCGATGGATAAATACACGCTTGGCTGGATCACGCCCAGAGTGCTCGATGGTCCCGAGAAAGATGTGGAGCTCCATGATCTTGTCAGCACCAATGAATGTATATTTATTGTGAATCCTAATAACAACAACGAATACTACACACTTGAGAATCGCCAGCTGAAGGGTTTTGACTCCGCTCTTCCCGGACACGGACTTGTGATCAGTTACGTGAACTATAACCGCACCGCCTGGAAGAAGAACACAGTTAATGCCTTGTTGTCAGGTTACGAACACTGCACGATAGTGGCGGCCGATAACAAGAAAGTGCTTAACACCGGCTCACAAAACTTCGAGAGCGGAGATCCTTTCCCGGGTACGAGCGGTGTAACTTCATTTACCGACAGCACTATCCCCGCCTCAATATGGCAGGCCACCGGAACGCCATTGCCGGTAGGAATGGCGATCACCAACATTCGCGAAGATGAGGATGGAACCATTCGTTTCGACTTCATGGCTGATTCAGGTGTTGAGGAACTCTTCGAGGATAGCTGTGAGGATGGTAAAGAATACTATAACCTGCAGGGAATACGTGTGGAGAAAGGGTCCGTGAAGAACGGACTTTATATCGAGCGCACCACCGACGGGAAGAGCCGTAAAGTGTTTTTGAAATAATTTTTTTACTAAAATAAATAATCATGAAGAGAAATCTACTAATGCTTCTCTTTGGAATCCTCATGGGAACGTTTGCAGCCAATGCCGAGACTTTTACCGTGAATCTTTCCAAAGCCGGAGTGGCCGATGTTTCGCTCGGGAGTCCTTATAACGACCCGGTGGAACTGAAAGAAGGCACCAATACAGTGACCTATGACCCATCTTCTGACCGGGCCGTTTTTGTGACCCCGCTGAACGGGATGAATATCAGTGTGAAATGCGATGGGGTCGATCTTATTATGGGAGGCGGCGGCTTCTACAGTGTGAGTATAGTAGAAGGCATGGTGCTCGACATCTCCTCGGATGAGGAGGTTCCCGAAACAGTGAGCGTAATGCTTCAGCTCAGCGACCCCGGCACCGCGTCTGTCACTACAGGAGGCGAGACAACATTGCTTTCCGAGAACTTTTATATGGATCTTTCCCTTAAAACAGGGGAATACGCCGTTTTCTCGCCGGTGGAAGGTTATAAATTTTCCGAGACATACTTCATGTTGGGTGGTGACAACCTGATTGAGAATTCTGATGGATCGGTGAGCTATATGCCTGTAGCCAACGATTATATCATGCTCACCACCAAGAAGGAAGGTCTCGAATTCTTTGTTGATGTGCCGGCCAACGACCTTGTATATATCGGGGCGTGGGCAGAGAATGGTGACGAGCTGGGGGCAGTGGAGGTGGCTCAATGGGGCACTCCACGTGAGGCAATTGCAGCTCTCGGCACCTATTCAATCACTTTCTGGCCTGCCGAAGGTGTTGACATAAAATCTATCAAACGTATTCAGGCCGATGGAACTGAATCAGATGTAATGTTCAGTGCCTATGCCGGCTACCGCACAGTGGTGGCAGCCGGAGATACCTTTATTGTGGACGCACTCGGGCCTGAGACCGATGTTACATTCTATGGCTTTGATAAAAGCACTTATGGTGAGCTTGACCTAAGCAGCTTTGTGGTAACAGTAGATGGTAAGAAGCTTGAACTTAGTGGAGAAAAAGCTGAAGCCAGGATTCGTATCGCACAGACAGTGGAGGTTGGCGCTGCACGTGGATATGAGTTGCCTGACTATGCACTCAGCGGAGGTTGCGGTGACAACATTGTAACCACAGGTAGTTTGCAGTCCTATCGTGTGAACCGATCCGGTGACCTCTTCCTCTATGCGAAGCCGATGAGCGGCATGATTATCAATGTGGACAATTCGGAGGCTGTGACCGTTACCGGAGCCAACGGCAACGGTGAGGTTCTAACTCTTGTAAATGGAGAGAATATGCTTGAGAGCGTTCAGAATCCTCTTAAGATCACAGCAAATCAAGGTTACGTGGTAGAGAGAGCAGTCCTCGACGGGGAGGTTCTTCCCGCAGTGGATGGATCATACGTGGCCGAGCTTCAGGAAGGTAGCACTCTTGATATCACCACCGCCAAAGAGATTTCCTCTATCCCGGTGACTATCCTCACTATGGGAGGAGAAGTGGAAGATCTTGTGATCTTGAAAAATGGAAAGCCTGCCGAATATAATGGTGAGACTCCGCTTGAAGTGAAGAAGGGTGACGAACTTCGAATCAACGCCGCTTTGGGCTCAATCATCGAAAGCCTTTCCGATATGAACGGGAATTCTGTGGAATACGACGATTGGGATGACTATTATACAGTTACCATCACCAAGCCGGCATGTATGATCTCCGTTACATTCAAAGAGGTTGGTGAAGGTAAAGCTTTTGTAGGCTTCAGTCGTGACTCCTCTGATGTGTTAGCGCTCCTTTATGATAAGGATGGCAACCGCAACTCCGATCCCAAGCCTGCCTCTCTTAAGGCCGGTCGCACAGTAGAAGTGGATCTTGGTGATCTCGTGGAAATAACTGTATGGGGCGATGCCGTGCAACTTAAGACCGTTACTGTGAATGGAGAGGAAATCACATTCGATCCTGCTGACAAGGTGCTCGACCGTATTGCAATCGAAGGGAAGACAGTAATAGAAGTCACTACTACCGAGAGGGAAAAATTAGTGGAAATCTGGGGGTATGACAACATCGCTGAAGAGACCGGAATGTTGATGGGTGAGATCTTCATTAACGAAGTTGGACAGAATCAGGCCTTCCTCCGTCCGGGTGATAAATATTATGTTATACCAGTGGCCAACAAGGGTTATAAATTCACCGGTTTCCGTGCAATCAGCGGTAATCCTCAGATTCCGACGCCTGTTGACGGGAAATATGAGTTTACTGTTCCCGAGGGTTACGAGACTATCACTATTAAGGGTGAATTTGAGCTTGACGAAGAGAATCCTGCCTATTTAGTGGAAGGTAACAGCCTTTACGACGATGCAATCGAAGCTGAACGCAGACTTTACGGACTCGTGAGAATTGACGATGGAACCATGCAGGGAACACTCCATGTGATGGCATACGAGGGTGAGACTGTGAAACTTCTCTTCTTCCAGAACATAGATGATTTCCCCGCTGATCAGTATTATATCGAGAGTTTCTGTCTCTTCCAGGATCCTTCCGTGCTGATTCCACAGAACTATGTTGTGAATCCAAAGGATGTGCGCTACCGCAACGTAATCTCCATCGGTGCGATAATTAAAGACAAGACCAACAGCGTGGATGAGATTGCGGTATCCGGAAGCCTAAGCTATGATAATGCAAAACAGATGGTAAGTTCCGACACTGCGGTGAAAGTGATCTCCACCACCGGATCGGTATTGAAAGAATTCGGCGCAGGTGAGAACAGTCTCGAAAGCCTTCCTTCAGGTGTGTATATCTTGAACAATGGTGTTGAGACAGTGAAGATAGCCAAATGATGAGGCTATAGCAATTCTTAATTATGTCGCCCCCTTCGGGACCCGGAGAAGGACCCGCAGGGGGCGATTTCAAATACATAATCAGACCTCATTCAAACCAACATGAAAAGATTTAAACTCATATCGTCACTACTGGGATTGTTTCTCTTTTTAGGAGGAATACCCGCACATGCTGCAGGAGAGATGTCAAGCTTCGACTTCACTCTGGCCTACGATTATTTCACCTCCCTTCAGAATTCAGCCTATAAGGTGGGAGGAGAGGTGTATCAGGCCTTTGAATTCGATTCCAATAACGCAACGAATTATGCAGGATCGAGGATTACATCAATCAATATAACCGCCGGCACATATAAAGACACAGAGACCAATACAGTGAAGAATGTGACGGTTTTCTTATCAGAAGGTCTTGATAAGGAGCCTTTCTATACCCAGAGTGGCAAGCTCGGGGAAGAGGGTGGTACCGAATATAAGATCAGTCTCGATACTCCTTATACTATTGAGTCAGGCAAATCAATAGTTGTGGGCTATTACTTCCGACTTTCTTCCGCCGACATAAACTATATATCGGTGGATGGAGTGTATCATGACAACATAGATGGCGGATGGGTAGGCTATCGTGTTGGGAGCGGTGCTGTGGAATGGAGCAATATCTCCCATAACTACGGTAACATCTGTATGGGGTGCACCATCGAGGGTGACAACCTTGCCAAGGACGGGGTATCAGTGTTATCGCTTGATGGTACTGAATATGCTGAGCCCGGATCTGCGTTCCAATATATTATGTATTTCCAGAACACTGCCACCAACGATGTCACATCCATGGAGGTCAGATATACAGTTGGTGACGGAGAAGCGGTGACACAGCCCGTCAACCTGTCAGAGCCCATGAAATACAATGAGCGTAAGGGTCTCCGTTTCAGCAATCTCAAGACCAAAAAATCGGGAGTAGATATTCCCGTGATATTCGAGATAACAAAAGTGAACGGCAATCCGAATACATCTTCCGACAAGAGCCGTATGAGTCTCTTGAATTGCTTCTTCCGCAAAGATGGCTTCACACGCACACATCTTCTTGAGGAAGGCACAGGCACATGGTGTAAATGGTGTCCGTCGGGCATGGTGCTGATCGACTATGTGAAGGAGACTTTCCCCGGCGAATACGGTATTGCGGCGGTGCATGGCAACGACCAGATGCAGGTTGCTTCTACGGCTCCTGTGCGTTCACTCTTCAGCGGGTATCCCACAATTATACTTGACCGTGCCCAATTCCTTTATCCCCAGAATCAGGGAGCGAAGGAGACAATAAAAGCCTACACGGAATATTATCAGGATATCCCGGCGGTGGCCGGAATATCCACTCTTGAAGGATATAAGGATGAGTCGGGCAGTCTGAAACTCCGGACCGGGGTGAAATTTGCCGTGGGAATGAGTGGAGTGGAGCGTTACCGTCTTTCGTATTACCTCACGGAGAATGGCGTGGGTCCATACGTGCAGAACAATGAGGAATATCATAACATGCCTGCAGGCACTATGGGAGGATGGGAGAGCAAACCCATCGATGTCACAATGCTCTTTGATGATGTGGCTTGTCTGCTGGAGGGAGATCTTGAAGGTGTGGCCGGAAGTATTCCTTCCACCATCGAGAAGGGCACAGAATATATTTATGAGACTGCCTTGCCATTGTCCACAGTAAGCAAGAATGAAGTGGATGTAATAGCTTTTGTGATCGACCGGGCAGATGGCAGCGTGGTCAATGTGAGACAAGAAACCATTGATCTTTCGGGTGCCGGTGTGGAGACTGTTTCTTCCGACATCGCTTACCGTATAATCAATGAGGGAGGTGTCTTGACCGTGAGTGGAGATTTTACTGCGGCCGAGGTATATAAGATATCAGGCGAGAAAGCCGGTGTCCTCAAAGGAGAGGGATCATTGATACTCTCACCGGGAATTTACGTGGTGAATGTAGATGGGAAAGCCCGCAAGGTGCTTGTGAAATAAATTCACATATAATCCGAAGAATTACAAGAGAAGAGACTCGAGCCTTATGGCCGGGTCTCTTTCTTATGTTATAAAACATATTTTTATTCATTTCGGCATTAAATGAGCGAAAAGGGAAAGAAAATGTTGAAAAAAGATAGAAAAAGATATGAATAATGAAAAAAATTGCTAACTTTGTAAATCAAATTAATTGTAACGAATGCTTATGAACAAACCATTACTAACCTTAGCACTTGCAGCGCTTACAGCGACCGGTGCTTTTTCTATCGGACCGACGCGAGTGCAGCCGGCCGATATGGATTTTATAAAAAATCCTAATGCAGCTAACCATTCAACCAAGACAGCAACTCGTGCAGAAGTTTCAGAAGTGGATTTCGGATATGCTGATGACCCGGCTTCAGCATTATATCTGAAAGATTCCAAAAAGGGAGATGAGTATTATCTTGCCATTGAGATGCCCAAAGAGACAGCAGCCTCATTTGCGGGCGATGAGATCACAGGTGTCAACATCACTACCGGAGTGTATCAGATGCTCACCGGAGCCTACACCAACCGTGTGGTGAATGTGGAGCTCTTCATCACTGAAGATCTTGAATCGGAACCTATCTATACTCAGGCAGCTACTCTTGGCAAAGAGGCATTCACAGAATACCGTGTTCCTCTTGACACACCTGTGAAGATAGAGGAAGGCAAATCATATTTTGTCGGCTACTCTTTTGTCAATCCTATCACCAACATGTATTATCTGGCAGTCGATGGGCTCCTTAAATGTCCGGAAGCGTGCTGGGTTGGTAAGAAAGTGAATGGTAAAGTGGAATGGAATAATTATTACGACCAGATGGGCGCATTATGCCTCAGCTTTACTGTAAAGGGAGAAAACCTTCCGCAGAACGGAGTGCAGCTTGTAGAGGCCGGTGGCAGCTTATATTGCGAACCGGGAAAGCCTTTCGAATATGGCTTTATGCTTAAAGGCGCCGGTCAAAATGCTGACCAGATTGAGATTACAGCTACAATCGGCAATGGCGCTCCGCAGGTGAAGACTATCAGCCTTGAGACATCGCTCGGATATAATCAATATGGCATTGTCTATGTTGACGGCTTCGTATGTGACCAAGAGGGACTCTCCATCCCAATGACTTTTGAGATAACCAAAGTGAATGGTGTGGATAACACCTCTTCAAGCAATACTTATTCTTCCACCATCGACTGTTATGACTCTACAAAGGGATTTCCGAGAGTGCATCTTGTGGAAGAGGCTACCGGAACATGGTGTGGATGGTGTCCTCGAGGCATTGTGCTTCTCGAATACATAAGAGAGAAGTATCCTGATATGTTCGCTTGCGCAGCCATTCATCAGGGTGATCCAATGCAGGTCAGCTCGACCACTACATTCCTTAACAGCTATGTGGGAGGATATCCCTTTGCATGTATCGACAGAACAGAGACTCTCCAATCTATGTCGGATAAGGAGATCGACAGCTTTGTGGAAGCGTTTAAGGCTGTACCCACTACAATGGCAATCACTGATGTGCTCCCCTCGATCGGTGAGGATGGTAAGCTGACAGTGGATGCAAAGGTTCAGTCGGGTTTCGATTTAGATAACAATAACCGTTATCGCGTGGGATACTATCTCACCGAAGATGGAATGGGTCCTTATAATCAGTCTAACAACTATGCCGGTGGCCGTTATGGTGAAATGGGCGGCTGGGAGAGCAAATCATCTTCAGTTTCAACAATATATAATGAAGTGGTAAGACTCTGTGTAGGTGGTGTGCAAGGTCTCGACAACAGTCTTCCCGACAAAATGGAAGCTGGTGTGACATACTATTCAAATGCACAAATGTCGCTTTCTGCTGTAACTTCCGACAAATTCTATATCACAGCATGGATTTTCGATAACGTGAACGGTGCGATCGTGAACTGCAAGCAGATCGAAGTCAGCAAGTCGGGAGTGAATGATGTGGCTACCGACAGCAATACTGTGGCTCGTCGTTACTACAACCTCAATGGTGTGGAGGTGAGCGATCCTTCCAATGGTATCTATATCATGCGCAGCGTAAAAGCTGACGGATCTGTTAAGACAGAGAAAGTGATAGTAAAATAAAATAACCATATACTTGTTTTCCGGAGCTATGGTCATAACCGACCATGCTCCGGAAAATCATATAAACCTATAAAGAAAATCGTATGAAGAAAACTTTACTTTTCAGTGCGCTTTTAGCAGCTGGTATTCCAATGTTCGCACAGACCGCTGACCCTGTGATTGTTCCCGAATTCTATTCGTCAAAAATTTCGCCTGACGGCAAGATAATAGCCAGCTATATCTACGACCAGGTGGCTATCTATAATGTTGATACCAAGGAAATCACACGGTTTGAAGACGTGGAGATGAGTATGGGTAACGGTAACTGCATCACCAAAGATGGACGTATAATCGTAGGCTTCACACCTATGGACCAGCCTGTGGTGATTGTGGATGGGGTGCTCAAGGATGTTGATAACCATGATTACGAGGTATTCATTCTTCATGGTATCACTGGAGATGGAAGCCGGGCTGTGGGAATAGTGCTTAATTCCAATATGGACTCAGAAACAATGTATGAACCCTTCTATGTGGAAGTATCGGCAGATGGAACAGTGGGGAAACCCAACATCCTTCCTTATCCCAAGAAGGACTGGCTTGGCACCGAACCTCAGTATTGCTCGGCCGTATGGATCAGCAATGATGGCAAAACAATCCTCGGTCAGGTGAAGGATAATTCGGGAATGGCTGTCTATCCCATCGTTTATACCGAGAAAGACGGCGAATGGAGCTATTCACTTCCTTCCGAATCCCTGATCAACCCCAACAAGCTTCCTTACCCCGAGGCGCCTGAGGAATTCAACCTCCAGCCTGTGGAACCGACCGACTTCATGACTCCCGAGAAGCGTGAGGCCTATGAGCAAGCAATGGCGGATTGGGCTGCGAGCGGTTATGACTACGAACTATATCCTTCCCCCGCTGAATATATGACCGATGAGGAAATCGAAGCGTATAATAAGGCTGCGGATGAATATAATGAAGCGGCTATAGCATATAATGAGAAAGTGGCTGCCTATTTTGAAGCTCTGCAAGAGATTATGAATCAATCCGTATTCTTCTTCCAGAATGGTTTTACAATGAATGGGGAAGGAACACTGGCGGCCATGAGTGCGGAAATAGAGGATCCTGATGCCGATCCTTTCGATTGGAATAGCACCACACTCAGACCAACTTATATGCTTGACCTTACCACAGGGGATCTCAAAGATGTAAGTGGAAAGGATCCGGAGGACTATCCTCTTCCCCGTCAGATTCTGAGCGATGGCACAGTGATTGGCTGCACACCGGAAGGTTTTGGCGTGCTGCCGGTAAGTTATGTGATGGGACCCAAACATGATGGATATGTGGATTTTCCCACTTATCTTGCTACCGTGAATCCCGCCGGCGCAACTTGGCTTAAGGAAAATTTCACTAAGGAAATTGAAGAAGAGGTATATAATGACCAGACAGGAGAGTGGGATTTTATTACAAGCGAAAAACTTTTAGCCGGTTCCGTAGTGGTCAGTGATGACTGGTCGGTCGTGTCAGCCGGTATCCATGCTTACATATATAGTATGGATGTATCATTTGAATCATATGTCATCTTCGGTGAGGGTAGCGGTATCGAATCGGTAGCTTCGGATGCTTCTCTTGTAAGCAAGAAATATTATGACCTTAATGGTCTGGAAGTTAAAGATCCTTCCAATGGTATCTACGTTGAGCGTGCCGTTTATTCTGATGGATCTGTAGTGACTACCAAGACAGCAAAGAAATAAATAAATAAATTTTTCATAATTAAGGGGACGCAGGCTAAGGCTTTCGTCCCCTTTGATTTTGTCAATTCCCAAGTATTTGTTAAATTTGTAAATCAGGAAACCACCGACTATGCACGATTATCACGACAACGACAGTTCTGAAGACAGGATGATAGAAGAGGCCTATCAGGATGTGCTCCGCGCTTATCTCAACAGCAACCACCGCAAGAAGGTGGAGAAGATAGACCGTGCGTTCCGTTTTGCCAAGGCTGCTCACAAGGGTGTGCGTAGGCGCAGCGGTGAGCCTTATATCCTTCATCCTATAGCTGTGGCGAAAATCGTGATATCTGAGTTCGGGCTCGGATCGACCTCCATCTGTGCCGCTCTGCTCCACGATGTGGTGGAAGATACCGAGTTTACCAGAGAAGATATAGAAGCCTCATTCGGTGAAAAGATAGCTTCGATTGTGGAAGGCCTCACTAAAATCTCCGGAGGAATCTTCGGTGACAGAGCATCACTTCAGGCTGAGAATTTCCGAAAACTCCTCCTCTCGATGTCGAGCGACATCCGCGTGATATTGATAAAGATGGCAGACAGGCTCCACAATATGCGCACCTTAGGGTCGTTGCGAGCCGAAAAACAACATAAGATTGCCGGAGAGACCTTATATATCTATGCTCCGCTTGCCCATCGTCTGGGGCTATTCAAGATAAAGACAGAACTTGAGGACCTCTCATTCAAATATGAATATCCTGAGAAATATACTGAAATCACCTCCAAGGTAAATGAAAGTGAAGCTTATCGGCGTGAGATCGTGGAACAGTTTGTGCTCCCGGTCAAAGAGAAGCTCGATGCAGCGGGATTCAAATATGAGATAAAAGCAAGAGTCAAAAGCGCCTATTCTATCTTCAACAAGATGGAAAAAAAGAAAATCCCCTTCGAGGAAGTATATGATATCTATGCAGTCAGGGTGATTTTTGAGAATGAGGACGATACTCTTGAACGCCTGCGATGTTGGGAAATATATACCTTCTTTTCCGATGGTCATCAGGTGCATCCCGATAGAATCCGCGACTGGACAGGCATCCCGAAGGCCAATGGTTACCGGGCACTTCATCTCACAGCGATGGGTCCTGATGGAAAATGGATTGAGGTGCAAATAAGGAGTCGGAAAATGGACGACATAGCTGAGCTCGGCTATGCAGCCCATTGGAAATATAAAAGTGGGGTAGAGGATAAGGAAGATGACTCGGAGCTCGACAAGTGGATGGACACCGTCAAAGATATCCTGGCAAATCCCGAACCCAATGCTATTGATTTCCTTGATACCATCAAGCTTAATCTCTTTGCCTCAGAGATATATGTATTCACTCCGAAAGGTGATCTTGTGCGTCTGCCCAAAGGATCGTCTGTGCTGGATATGGCTTATGCCATCCACACCCATTTGGGTCATCATTGCATAGCGGGAAAAATCAATCATCGGCTTGTGCCGCTTTCATATCGCCTTGGATCGGGTGATCAGGTGGAGATTATCACTTCAGCCTCCCAAACTCCACAGCCGGACTGGGAACAGCACTGCAGCACGGCAAAAGCCAAAAACCGTATCCGTGCGTGGCTTCGCAAGGAACGCAAGGAGAGTGAGAGTGCGGATGGGAAAGTCATTCCGCGGAGGAAGAGGCGCAGGAGAGTCACGGCTCGCATTGCTGTAAGCGGATTCGACTGTCATGGAATTCTCCAGGAGATTTGCAACATGATCACAGGCAAGATGGGTATGAATATACGTAAGCTCAGCATAGAGGCGATCGGAGACAGGTTTGAATGTGACCTGGTGGTCACACTGCCCACAGAATCCGACGTCACCCTCGTATGCGACAGCCTCAAAGAGATAAAGGGTATAAAGGAAGCCCGAAGAATATGGAAAGATGAAAAGCAGAAATAGAAAAATCACAAAAAAAGACCTGATACGGCTGGCACTGCTTCTTGGTGCAGTTGCCGTGATACTTTTTGTGCTCCCGCGCGCTGATAAGAAGACCTACAGCTATACCCTCAATGCACCCTGGATTCATCCCTTGCTGACAGCAGAGGTGAATTTCCCGATCTATCCCGACTCTACCTCTACCAGAAAGCTGCAGGACAGTATAGAGCGGAATTTCCTTCCTTTTGTATATCTGGATAGCGATGTGAAGGAGCAGAATATCACGAGGTTCATCAAATCAATCGAGAATAATGTGTCGTCATCAGAGAGGAGTGTGATAGAAAAGGAACTCCGGAAGGTATATGACCGCGGTATTGTGGATGCTGCCACGTATGACCATCTACGCAAGCAGAGCACGCCGAAACTGAGGATGTTCACCGACAAAGACGGCACCAACACTGCAGAGACAATTGCAGCCGGAATGATGCTTTCGCCTTCAAAGGCTTATGAATATATAGATTCAGTTTATAATGCCTTTAAAGGGCTGGATGTGGACCGTCCGCTTGAAGGAGACCTCGCCAAGGTAGTGAATGTGTGTCTTACCCCTAACTATATCTCGGATTCGGAGACCGACAGGAAATTTCTTGATGAAGAGCTTCTTGTGGCCAAAGGCGCTTTCGGAATGGTACTCGCCGGACAGAGAATAGTGGATCGCGGAGAAATAGTGACACCGCAGGTATATACCAACCTCAACACATATTTCGAAGAACTCGCCAAAGCCAACATAGAAAAGAAGGAGACCGAGAGTTATCATTTCGTGGGTCAGGGATTGTATGTGCTGATATGGCTGCTGACCCTCTATTTCTTCCTTGGCACCTATCGCAAGCAATTTTTCGATGATACAAAGAAGATGATTTTTCTGATGTCATTCATCACCTTGTTCGTGGTATTCGCTGTGCTGATGTCGGGATTTTCGATCAATGGCCTTTACCTTGTGCCTTTCGCGGCAGTCCCGGTCATAGTGCTTATCTTTCTTGACTCGCGCACAGCCATATTCGCTTTGCTTGTAACAGTGATGATCTCAGCTTTGGTGACCGACCAGACCCTCACATTCATATTTCTTGAAATGACAGCAGGACTGGTGGCTGCCTTCAGTATTCATCAGCTCAGTCAGCGATCCCAACTTCTGCGAACAGCTTTCTTCACGCTGTTGAGCTATGTTGTCGGGTATCTTGTGATGCAACTTATCGCTGAAGGAGAGATAGCCCACATCCAATGGCGTATGCTCGGAATCTTCTCCATCAATGCGGTGATTCTTTCATTCGCATACATCCTTATTCTGATAGTGGAACGTATTTTCGGGTTTACATCTACAGTGACTTTGGTAGAGCTTTCCGATATCAACAACAAGCTCCTGCGCAAACTTGCCGAAGATGCTCCGGGCACATTCCAACATTCAATGCAAGTTTCCACACTTGCCTCAGAGGCAGCCCGAGCCATCGGAGCCAACACACAGCTTGTGCGCACCGGCGCGTTATATCATGACATAGGAAAGATGGAGAGCCCGGTATTCTTTACCGAAAACCAGCATGGAATCAACCCTCACGAAGGACTGAATCCGGAGACAAGCGCTCAGAAAATCATCTCTCATGTCACAGGTGGACTGACCCTGGCCAACAAATGGAAACTCCCTAAAGTGATACGCGACTTCATTTCCGAGCACCACGGAAAAAGTGTGACACGCTATTTCTACAACACGGCCAAGAACAACAATCCCGATGGGGAGGTGGACCGTTCGCTTTTCCAATACCCCGGGCCTAACCCCCAGTCGAAGGAAACAGCCATACTGATGATGGCGGATGCCGTGGAGGCTGCCTCCCGGAGTCTCAAAGACTATACTCCGGAAGCTATAAACGCATTGGTGGATAAGATTGTGGATGGACAAGCTGCCGACGGTCTTTTCAAAGAGGCTCCCATCAGTTACCGGGATGTGGAAAAGGTGAAGGATACTTTTAAGAAACGCCTTGCCACTATCTATCATTCGCGCATAGCTTATCCCGAGCTGCATAAAGACGTGAAAGGAGCCGTATAGTCTGCGAGATGGATGCCGGTAGCCTAAAATCTGTTAAAGGGATCGGCCTTTATCAATAAAACCGGGCTGTCAAGCGTTATCTATATGTATATTTAACCCAAAACACCTTCTATAGATGAGTCTATTCTTCATCATATCGAGCTGCGTGCTGTGGCTCCTGTCGCTATGGTTGCTGCGCGGTTGGCAGACAGCGGCTCCGTTCTCATCGTTTATCGCATTGGTATTGCTTAGTCTGGCTGAAAAGAATGGCTGGCAGCTTCTTCCGATCAATAGCACGATGCTTATGGGGTGGCTCTGCATGACTTTGGTGGTGATGTTGGCTTGCTTCCTCCAGCCGTCGGCCGTAAGGGCCCAGACAAAGGGCTGGGGATATATCACGGGAGGAGCACTGGCCGGTCTGGCCGTCGGTCTCCTTGGATCGACATTCCCATTGAGCATAAGCATCAACTATGGTCTGATGATAATCGGGGTGGTGGCAGGAATATTCCTGGGATTTCTGCTATATACTTTCACCCCCGATGGAAGGCCCGTTGCCCCGGGATCGGGATTCTTTTTCAAGTATCTTCTTGCCAAAGGGTTCCCTACGGCAATCACCGTGATGCAGGCCGGAATCGCTCTGGTGCTGCTCATTGCAATGTATAAATAAGAAACAACAGGAAGCATGAAAATTATAAATACACGTAGATATATACTTGGAATGGCTGTAGGGCTTCCGCTGATCGGGTTGCTCTCAATCACTTCAGAGGCTCAGAGCAGGCCCCGTGCCAACCAGTCTCAGACAAAGAGATATGTGGTAAAAAAGCCCGACTTGAGTGAGATCCAGCGCGCCACGCTTGACCCCAACAGCGATTATTACTATCCCAAACTGGTGGCCAAATATGAGAAAAAGGATACCACCATGACTCCTAACGAGTTCAGGTATTATTATTTAGGCTATATGTTCCAGGAGGATTTCGATCCTTACCGCACATCGCCATATACCGACAAGACCGACAGGTTGCGTTCGAAAACCAAGCATACCAAGAGTGAGATGGATACCATAGAAAATTATGCCACTTTGGCTTTGGCAGATAATCCTTTCGACCTCCGGCAGATGTCGTTTCTTGTGCATGTGCTCAAAGAGCAGAAGAAGGATATGAGGGCTAAATTATGGGAATATCGTCTGGAGAATCTGCTGGGTGCCATAATGAGCACCGGCACAGGAAAGGATATAGATAATCCCTGGTATGTGATCTATCCGATGCATGAGTATGATGTGGCCCAGCTGTTGGGATATGAGGCAGTCGATGTGCAGTATCCGCGTGACGGATTCGATTATCTGATAGTAGAGCCCGATCCTACCGATAAACGTGCCAGAGATAAATCAGCCAAGGGCTTTTATTATAATGTCGTTATTCCTCAAGAGCAGTATGAGCTCAAGCATGGTGACGCCAACAGTGATGAAAATTATCAGGATGACGATATCAACACCGATTATGACCTTGCAGAGTAAAGACCTCGGAAGAATAAAATAAGAATGAAAATTATGAAAGATATGGAAAATAAAGAAGAAAAAGTAGAAGCCGGTAAATACGTGGAGTATTCCTACCGACTTTATGACGATGCGGATGGTTCGCTTTTGTTCGAGACGGAGAAAGGACATCCGGATTTCATGGTATATGGTGTGTCTCACGAGATAGTGCCCGGTCTAATTGAAGTGATGCGCGGAATGAAGGCCGGAGATAAGTTTGAGATCACACTTCCTCCTGCAGCTGCATTCGGTGATGCAAGCCCGGAATATCTGATGGAGCTTGATAAAGAGATTTTCATGCGCGACGGTAAACTTGCCGATGAGGTAACAGTGGGTGCCTCTCTTCCTATGATGACTGCCGAAGGATTTCGGGTGTTGGGTCGCGTGCTTGAAGTGGGCGATAAGATAAAGATGGATTTCAATCATCCTTTCGCCGGCAAGACCGTGAGATATGAAGGTAAGGTGGAGCTCGTGCGCGATGCCACTGCCGAGGAGCTCAAGCCTACCGGTTGCGGCTGTGGTAGCTGCGGAGGCGGAGATTGCGGTGAAGGCTGTGGATCCGATTGCGGGAGCAATTGCGAGGGATGTCATTGATATGTCACGGGAGAATTTATCTCCTCAGAAGAGCATGAATTTGACATAGCATAAAAATGATAATAAAAAAAGTGCAGGTTCCACGATAGAGAACCTGCACTTTTTATGTCAAAATCAGACTTTTATTTTTTCTTTGTATTGCTCTTCTTTGGAATCTTGAGCTTTTGATTTGGCTGGAGACGGTCGTCTTTAGCATTGTTAGCCTTCTTAAGCTCCTCGGTGGTGATCCCATACTTGCGGGCGATACGGTCGTAGCTCTCACCGCTCACCACAGTATGCTCGTTTGATTTTCCCTTTGCCGGGGTGGCAGCCGCAGCATTCTTAGACCCTTTTGTGTCTTTGGCAGGAGCAGCATCCTTTCCGCCGGCTTTCTTGGCGGGAATCTTCAGCTTCTGATTGGGATGGATCTTATCATCTTTGGCATTGTTGGCTTTCTTGAGCTCTTCGGTGGAAATACCATATTTACGGGCGATACGATCGTAAGATTCGCCGTTAACCACGGTGTGCTCCTTTGGTTGAGCGGGCTCGACTGTCTTTTTCCCTTTCTTCTTGCCGTTGTCGGACTCTGCAGATCCTTTCTTTGCATTGGCGACAGCCTCTTTGGTATTGGCTTTTGACTTCTTCCCTGCCTGAGCCTGATCATCCTGACCGGCTTTCTTCTTATAAGAGGAAGGTTCGTTCTTCTTCACCGGAGCAGCCGGTTCGGCTTTCTTCGCCGGGGTGGGCTTGGAGGCGACTACCGTTTCGTTTTTCTTCACGTTGGTAGTGGTTTCGGCTTTCTTGTTGGCCGTCCTTTCTGTTTTGACTTCAGGAGTCTTTGGGGTATCGGCTTTAGCTGAAGTATTGCCGGCAATGCGGAGCACCTGTCCTGTTCTCACTGAATTGCGGCGAAGATTGTTCCAGGTCTTGATATCTTCGGGCCCCACTCCATATTTTGCGGCGATAGAAGCTAAGGATTCTCCGGGTTCCACTTTGTGAGTCTTTGTCTTGGTATCAGCCGGACCGATGGTTCGTGTTGAATTGCTTTCAGCAGCCACCGATTCACGTCGGGATGTGACGGGAGTGGTATTCTCGGGCTTACGGTTCATTGTGGGAGCTTCTCTCATCTCCTCATACACGTCGGTCTGGTCAGACTCAACGGCAGCGATATAATCTTCGGGAGAATTCTCATCATCTCCGGGCAATTCAGCTGTAGCAGCCGAACCTGAATATTTCCCGGGAGTGGCATCCGTGCGGCGAGCGTATTTCTCCGCATCATGCCCAAGAATCTCATTCTCGCTCATGATATATGCATGCACCTGCTGGGAAGGGAGAATAAGATTATAGCTTTTGGAAGCAGTGCCCGGGATCACGTCGTTGCGGAACTGCGGGTTAAGCATCCTCAACTCCTCGATAGGAATATCGAGCACTTCGGAGATCTGGTTGAAATGCACCCTGCGGTTGATATGCAGGGTATCTGTAACGAGCGGGCGTTTCGGAATCACGGGAGAGATGTTGTGATTCTGATAATAGTTCATCACATAGTTTGCGGCGATGAATGCCGGCACATATCCGCGAGTCTCGGAGGGGAGATAATCATAGATAGCCCAGAAGTCGAGTTTGGATGGATCTCCTCCTGCACGACGGAGAGCCTTGTTCACGTTTCCCGGTCCGCAGTTATAGGCAGCGATAGCAAGACTCCAGTCTCCGTATGTTTTATACAGGTCTTTGAGGAATTTGGCGGCACGTTGGGAAGATACATAGGGATCGCGGCGTTCATCGACAAGGGAATTCACCTCCATGTTGAGTCCTTTGGCAGATATCATCATAAACTGCCAGAGACCGGTGGCCCCGGCTTTCGATACGGCATTGGGATCGAGTCCTGATTCTATCACAGGAAGATATTTCAATTCCAGAGGCAGGCCTGCTTCTTCGAGTGCCTGCTCGAAGATAGGCATATAGTAATTTCCGAGCCCTAAAAGAGAAGCCACCATCGGTCGTCCTCTCTTGGTGTATCTTTCGATATGGCTTTTCACCACCTGATTGAAAGGCATCTCGATGATGGTGGGAAGATCAGCCAGACGCTGACGGTAGGTAGCGTCGGAGGTGTTGACATCCTCTTTTGTGGCATACCGGTCGTCGGTAGCCATATAATTCTGCATATACCATCCTTCGAGCATCTTGCGGCTCTCAGCCTCGAAATTTGCTTCGGGGTATATGATATTGTCGTCGGTGATGCTCTCTTTTATATCGAGCACATTCTTTTTCTTTTGGGCATCCGCCGGCGCGAGGGCGGCGAGGGCGAGGCAGACTGCCGCGCATGATCGGAAAAAACTTAGTCTATTCATTGCAAAATCAGTCGTTAGAAGTTAAGAGCCCAGGTGAGTCCGAGAGAGGGGCGGGAGGAGGTCCGTTCAATCATCATCGTCGGGGCGAGATCTAAAGAGAGGGAAGGAGAAACGTCGAAATGAGCTAAGGAGGCATCCACGTAAGCATCGAGGATACACACCAGATATAAGGCCACGACGCAGATGATACAGAGATCACGGTTGCGCCGGAAATAATCTTTCTTGCTTTGGAATGTAGTGGTGAGCCACGACTTGTCGAGGTCGGCCTCGTTGGTGGTGGGAGGAAAGAAGTTCATGTAGCTGTTGGTGGCGGGGTCGGAGTCTGTGATATCGCGGTAGGCCTGCACATAGTCCTGATATTGTCCGTTATTCCAACTTGTGGCATAGGCCAGACCCATGAATCCACCCACCACTATGGGCAGTTTCCAATAGCGGCGGTTATATATCTGCCCCAGACCGGGACAGAGAGCTGAAAGCCATATCGCTCTCTCGGGCGAGGGGTTGAAAGGTTTCTTCCCTTCAAGTCCGTATGGGTAATCGTCTGCGGTCACGACTGTCTTCACGGAATCAGCCTCTGCCACAGGGATATCCACATCTATATCGAGATATTCCGTGGAATCGTTGGGGAGCCCCGTGTATTCATAATCGGAGACGTCCTGAGCCAGTGCCTTCGGGGAGAAATAGTCGAAGGGGAAGAGCAGGAGCAGCGATATGGAGAAGATGAATAATCTCATTTGTTAAGCTGTTCGAATATTTTCACCAACTCAGCGAGCTGGTCGTCATTGTCGAATTTAAATGCTATTGTTCCTTTCCCGGAATTATTTCTGGTGATTTTCACCGGTGTGGAGAAATATTTGGTAAGATCGGAGGCGAGATCTTTATAAGGATTCAAGGCAGCCGTCTTTGCGGTCTTGGCCTCCGGATCATTTTCAGCTATCTTTCGTCCGATCTCTTCAACAGCCCTCACTGAAAGACCATCCTTGAGGATCATCTTATACACCTTGAGCTGCATCTTTGGATCTTCAATAGAAAGTATTGCGCGGGCATGGCCCATATCGAGCTTGCGGTCGCGAAGTCCGAGCTGGATTTCAGCCGGGAGACGGAGCAGACGCAGGTGGTTGGCGATTGTGGCTCGTTTCTTTCCGAGACGTTCCGAGAGGCGTTCCTGGGTAAGGTGGTAGGAATCGATTAGCTTCTTGAAACCCAGCGCCACCTCAATGGCATTTAGATCCTCACGCTGTATATTTTCGATAAGAGCCATCTCGGTCATCTCAGAATCGGAGACTGTGCGCACATAGGCGGGCACCGATTCGAGACCGGCTATCTTGGCGGCTCTCCAGCGGCGTTCACCGGCTATGATCTGATAGTCACCATCGTCGGAGAGACGCAGCGTAAGGGGCTGCACCACTCCCAGCTCGCGGATCGAAGTGGCAAGTTCAGCAAGACTTTCCTCGTCGAATGTGCGTCGCGGCTGGTCGGGGTTGGGGGAGATGCGGCTTATCTCAATGTCGGAGATAGCCGATGATCCCCCGGTGTTGATGTCGCCGAGTGAAATCAGAGAGTCGAGTCCTCTTCCGAGTGCGTTTCTTTTAGCCATAACGGGATAGTGGAAAAGTTTTATTTAGTCTTTTTCTTTTTTCTTCCGCGCGCGTCGAGTTCCCGGGCGAGCTGAGTGTAAGCGATAGCTCCCCGGCTGTCGGGATCATATAGAATCACGGGCAGCCCGTGGCTTGGAGATTCCGAGAGCTTGATGTTTCGGGGAATCACGGTGGAGAATACCATATCGCCGAAGTGTCCCTTCAGATCTTCGTATATCTGATTGGCAAGCCGGAGCCGGGCATCATACATGGTTAGCAGGAATCCCTCGATTTCGAGTTGAGGGCGCAAACGGCTCTTGATGATACGTATCGTGTTGAGGAGTTGGGATATTCCTTCAAGCGCGAAATATTCAGCCTGTACGGGAATGAGCACAGAATCGGAGGCGGTGAGGGCATTGACCGTGATTATTCCCAGCGACGGCGAACAGTCGATGAGTATATAGTCGTAGTCGTTCTTCACCGGTTCCAAAGTGCGGTAAAGCACTTTCTCGCGTTCCGGGCGGGTGCGCAATTCCACTTCAGCACCCACGAGATTCATATTGGCGCAGATGATGTCGAGTCCTTTGATGGCGGTCTGCATCACGGCGTCACGCGCGGGATAGTTATCCACGAGACATTCATATATCGTGGGGTCGCTTTCATCAGGCTCCATTCCTATGCCTGATGTGGTGTTGGCCTGGGCATCGGCATCCACAAGAAGCACCTTGCGTCCTCCCTTGGCCAGACAGGCCCCGAGATTGAAAGTGGTGGTGGTCTTCCCTACGCCCCCTTTCTGGTTGGCTATTGCTATGATTTTTCCCATTGTTTTCGATGTAGCTTCCCGAGCCGTTATTCACGGCACAGGGAATTAATTTGCAAATGTAGCAAAAAAACGCCGTTTTACCTCATTGGAATGTCTTAAACAAACTTAAAAAACGAAATTTAGTTTGATTTTCAACAAAGATGAGCGCATACGGATAAGATTAAAGGGCAAAAGGAAGAGAATGAAAACTTTTTTTGCTAAATTTGCGTATTAAAACTGCAGGGCATTGTGCCAGGCCATGAAATAATTCATTTCGGAAATGGATAACGACAATAAAGAAAAAGATTTGGGGCTTATCCCTCAGGGAAGTGTGTCGTCGGCACAAACCATTGAGGAAGCCACCAATACAGAATATAAATATGGTTTCACAAGCGATATCGACACTGATATTGTGCCACCCGGTCTTAACGAGGATGTGATACGCTTCATATCGGAAAAGAAAGGTGAGCCGGAATGGCTGCTGCAGTTTCGGCTTGATGCCTATCGCTATTGGCTCACCCTTCAGCCCCCGCATTGGGCCCATCTTCGAATTCCACCGATTGATTTTCAGGCCATAAGCTATTATGCGGCTCCTAAGAAGAAGGAGCTCAAGAAGAGTATGGATGAGGTGGATCCGGAGTTGGTGAAAACTTTCAATAAGCTCGGAATCTCCCTTGAGGAGCAGAAGCAGCTTGCCGGAGTGGCGGTGGATGCCGTGATGGATTCGGTGAGTGTGAAGACTACTCATCGTGAGAAGCTCGCCGAGTTAGGAGTGATATTCTGCAGCTTCTCGGAGGCCGTGAAAGATTATCCTGATCTGGTGAAAAAATATCTGGGATCGGTGGTGAGCTACCGTGACAATTATTATGCCGCCCTTAACTCAGCTGTCTTTTCCGACGGATCATTCGTCTATATCCCTAAGGGGGTGAGGTGCCCGATGGAGCTAAGCACCTATTTCAGGATAAATGCCTCAGGTACCGGTCAATTCGAGCGCACCCTGATTGTGGCCGATGATGATGCCTATGTGAGCTATCTCGAAGGTTGCACGGCCCCAATGCGCGATGAGAATCAGCTCCATGCCGCCATTGTGGAGATAATCGTCGAGGATCGTGCGGAAGTGAAATACAGCACCGTGCAGAACTGGTATGCCGGCGACAAGGACGGTAAGGGAGGTATCTATAATTTTGTAACCAAGCGTGGTCTCTGCCGTGGCCATCGATCGAAAATATCATGGACTCAGGTTGAGACCGGATCTGCCATCACCTGGAAATATCCTTCATGTGTTCTGAAAGGAGATGAGTCGGTGGGAGAATTCTATTCTGTTGCAGTTACAAATAATTATCAGCAGGCCGATACCGGCACCAAGATGATTCATATAGGTAAGAATTCACGTTCCACAATAGTGAGCAAGGGAATTTCTGCCGGTCGTTCCCAGAACAGCTATCGTGGTCTGGTGCGTGTGGATAAGAAGGCTGATAACTGCCGTAACTACACGCAGTGCGATTCTCTTCTGATGGGGGATCTCTGCGGTGCGCATACTTTCCCGGTGATCGACGTTCGCAATAGCTCCTCCACAGTGGAGCATGAGGCCACCACTTCCAAAATCAACGAGGAACAGCTCTTCTATTGCCGTCAGCGAGGAATTCCCACCGAGGAGGCTATAGGTCTGATCGTGGGAGGCTATGCCCGTGAGGTGATGAATAAGTTGCCGATGGAATTTGCTGTCGAGGCTCAGAAACTGCTGCAGATCTCGCTTGAAGGTTCAGTGGGATGATGGAAGCACCATCATGGCACGCTTTTTGTATCCTATACGTATTATTATACGAATAGAGAGAAATTTACGTAATGAACGAAAGATTAGTAATAATAGATCGTGTTGACCCTCAGACTTTTTATGGTGTCAACAATTCAAATATAAGCCTCATCCGAAATTTATTCCCGAAATTGCGGATGGCCGCGCGTGGCAACGTGATCAAGGTGATAGGCGAGCCGGGCGAGACTGCCGAATTCGAACGCAAGATAGGGGAAATCCAGGATTATGCCTCCCGCTATAACAAGCTTACCGAGGATGCCATAATAGATATAGTGCGTGGAGACCCTCCGGCGGAAGTGAATGCGGAGGGAGTGATAATTTATGGACAGAACGGCAAGCCGATCGCTCCCCGCAATGCCAATCAGGCTCGGATGGTGAAGAGCTTCGCTCAGAATGACCTCACCTTCGCGCTCGGCCCTGCGGGAACAGGAAAGACATATATCGCCATAGCGCTTGCTGTGAGTGCTCTCAAGAACAAGCAGTGCCGCCGTATCATCCTATCCCGTCCGGCTGTGGAGGCCGGAGAGAAGCTCGGGTTTCTTCCCGGCGATATGAAAGATAAGATAGACCCATATCTGCAACCATTGTATGATGCTCTGGAGGATATGCTTCCCCCCATGAAGTTAAAGGAATACATGGAGGCGGGCACTATCCAGATCGCTCCCCTGGCCTTTATGCGCGGACGGACGCTCAACGATGCCATCATCATTCTTGACGAGGCCCAGAACACCACCCGCCATCAGATGAAGATGTTTCTCACCCGTCTGGGGCAGAACGGAAAGATGATCATCACCGGCGATACTACCCAGATCGACCTTCCGCGCAGCGTGCAGAGCGGTCTGCTGCAGGCTCTCCGGATCCTGAGAGATGTCAAAGGAATTGGCCTGATTGAATATGAGAAGAAGGATATTGTGCGTCATCCTTTGGTGCAGCGCATAGTGGATGCTTATGAGAAGCGGGAGAAAAAGGATGAGGAGGAAAACTTGGTAACAGAATAAATTGAAATGGCAAAGACAGGAGATACGGTGCGTTTCCTCAATTCCGTAGGTGGAGGACGCATCACAAGAATAGAAGGAAAGATAGCCTATGTGGAGGAGGATGGTTTCGAGACACCGGTGCTCGTTAATGAGCTTGTGGTGGTGCTTCCGGCAGGCCACGAGGCTGCTGCCTCGGGTCCGAAGAAGATGTTCGACCAGAAGGCTTTTGACGAGGGAAGAAAAAAGACGCGGGAAAATCCCAAGACCGTGAAAGAGGAAGCTGCTCCCGAAGCGCTTCCGGTAGTGGAGACCGAGCGTGGAGAGAAAATCAATGTGGTGCTTGGTTTCGAGCCTTCAGATGTGAAGAATCTTGGACGCACACGGATAGCGGCCGTATTGGTGAATGATTCCAATTATTTCCTGCAGTTCAATGTCATGGTGCGCGATGAGGAGGCCAAGGCATGGAAGAATCTTTATCAGGGTGAAGTCTCTCCTAATGAGCTCATTGATATCGCGTCCTATACTCAGGACACCATCTCAGAGATGGAAAGGGTGGTGTTTCAGGCTATCGCGTATAAGAAAGGGAAGCCTTTTCAGGTGAAATATCCAATAAATGTGTCGCGAAAAATCGACCTGACAAAATTTTTCAAACTGCATTGCTTCCGTCCCGGGATTTATTTCGACACTCCTGTGATTGAGGTGCCTCTCTATACTGAAAGATAACCTGAAGAGACCCCACGGAAATATGAAAGAAAGATGGTGGACCGCTCCGGCTGAGAGCGAGTCAGGCGCAACGATTTTAGTGACGGGGCGCGATAATATGGAGGAGGTGATCGCAAAAGGGAAATACAATTACCGGGTCACGGTGAGCTGGGACTATAATCGACTCCCCAACGGGATGCCCGAGGATGGCGACGCCCGGCAGATGGAAGCGGCTACCGATGCTTTCCTTTCTGAATTCAAGAAAGATAAGGTGGCTTACCTTACAGGTATATATACCGGCGACGGCCGTCGTGAATGGATATTCTATACTTCCAATCTCAATATCTTCGGGAAAGTATTCAATCGGGCTCTGGAAGACCTCGATACCATGCCTCTCAAACTTGAGGCAGAATCCGATCCTGAATGGGAGGAGTATAAGGAGATGAAAGAGATTTCTTATATTCCGGAGGATGAATCTGAAAAATTTTGATTAATTTTGCAGGATAAACCATGAGATAAAATTAACATTATAAAAACCTTAGAATCATGTTAAAAAAATACTTGATCACCATGATGATGGGTCTGGCCGCCATAAGTGTGCAGGCACAGGATGCCGAAGGACTGACAGTGGTCTACGGCGCTACCCAGACATCCAATCTTCTTTCTAAAGGAAAGAAAGTTAAATTGCGCGGTATCGCCAATCAGCCCGCACTCATGACCATTTCTGTAAATGGTATGCAGGTTGCGGAAGGCCAGGGAGTGGAATATGATAATAAAGGCACGAAGGAATACCGTCTCGAATATCAATATACATTTGAAAATGAAGGATCGTATGAAGTGCTTTTCACTGCCACTGCCGACGGCAAGACAGTGACAGATACCACTTATTTCCTCATTGACCCCAAGTCTAACCAGAGCTCCTCTCAAGCAGTGCCCCCGATGGGTGCCTATCGCAATGCCGACGGCACTGTCACTTTTTGTCTGGCGGCTCCCGAGAAGGAATCAGTGGTATTGGTAGGAGAGTGGAACAATTACCAGCTCACTCCCGAATCCGTGATGGATTATGTGGATGGTCCTGCTGACGGACAAGGTTCCTACCGGTATTTCACTAAGACTGTGAGCGGAATTCCGGTCAATACTCCGACCAAGTATTATTTCTATGTCAACAACGGCAACACCTTTAAGGCTGTAGGTGACCCCTACGCACGTATGGTGCTCGATCCCAATAATGACAAATGGATATCTCCCGATGTCTATCCCGATATCCCCTCTTATCCGGCTTCTCTGAGCACTGGCAGCAATGTATGTGTGGCTGTATTCCAGGATAACTATGGCCAATACACATGGAAGATGGATTCTTTCAAAGGTGCCCCCAAAGATCAGCTCGTGATATATGAGCTCCTTTTCCGCGACTTCACCGGCACCGAAGGGAAAGCTTCCGGTAATGGCACCGTGCGCGGTGCGATTGAGAAGATTCCTTATCTCAAGTCGTTAGGTATCAACGCTGTGGAGCTTCTTCCTATTCAGGAGTTTGACGGCAATCTCTCATGGGGCTACAATCCTAACTTCTATTTTGCTCTCGACAAGGCTTACGGCACTCCTCAGGATTATAAGGAATTTATTGATATCTGCCACCAAAACGGCATTGCAGTGATTCTTGACGTGGTGTTCAACCAGAGCGCCGGCCTTCATCCCTGGTATATGATGTATGATATCAAGAGCAATCCTTTCTATAATAAGGAGGCTCCTCATGCCTACAGTGTGTTGAACGACTGGGTGCAGGAGTATCCTCTCGTGCAGCAACAGTGGCACGACATGTTGAAATTCTGGCTTTCGGAATATAAGGTGGATGGTTTCCGCTTTGACCTCGTTAAGGGTCTTGGTGACAACAGCTCATACGCCGGATCAGGCTCCATTGACAATAGAACCAACAGGTTCAACCAGAGCCGCGTGGACCGTATGAAGAATCTTCACAATGCAATGCGTGAAGTTAACCCCGACGCTTATTTCATCAATGAGCTTCTCGGTGATGCCAAGGAGGAGAATGAGATGGCGAAGGACGGCGAGCTCAACTGGCTCAACAATAACTATAACGGCTGCGAATTCGCTATGGGATGGAAGAGTAATCTCAACTCCATGTGGGCTAACAAAGCAAGCCGCACTCCCGGATCTATCGTATCCTATCTCGAATCTCACGATGAGGAGCGTCTTGCTTATAAGCAGGATATGTATGGCGCCACAGGAATCAAGGGTAACCGTGAGAATTCTTGCTATCGCCTCGCAGGTGCTGCTGTGCAGATGCTCATGACTCCCGGATCTCACATGATCTGGCAGTTCTCCGAAATGGGTAACGCGCAGACCACCAAGAGTAAGGATGGCGGCAACGACACAGGCAACAAGCTCGTCAACTGGTCGCTTCTCGATAATGAATGGAACAAGGGCCTCGTGGATCGTTACACCGAGCTTATCAACATCCGTCTCGCCAACCCCGACCTCTTTGGAGAGCAGGCTGAGTATAGCCTTGATTTCAACAATACTGCCAATTATCCTACCGCTCCCAAAAAGCTCATGTATGCTAAATCATTCTACGGTGACAAGGAGATTCACGTGCTCATCAACCCCGGTGTGAATGTGGTGCTTACTTCTCAGGCTGCTTTCAAGAGTCAGAATCCCAATGATTATCAGGTTCTCTCCAAATGGGGTGCAACTGATCCCGTGATTGATTATGCCACAGGAAATGTGACACTCCCCGCCAATGGTTATGTGGTGATTGGCAACAAGTCGGTTGTGCCCGATCTTTCAGGTGTTAACGACATCGAGTTAACTCCCGCGCGTAAATTCGCTGCATATTCTATTGATGGCGAGCTTCGCACAGTCAATGCCTCAGGCAAAGTGGAGGTTTGGAATCTCAGCGGCATGAAGGTGGCTGAGTCCAATGGCGATGCCACATTCTCACTTCCCGCCGGAATATATCTTCTCCGCAACGGATCAGAGTCATTGAAGGTGATGGTGAAATAAAACTTTTTCCCGTAATGGTATAATAGGGATATGATTTGAATGTTAAATTATAGCTATATTTTAACATTTAAACGTTAAAAAGTTAAATTTTACAATTTTCTCAATAAAAAAAGGTGTAAAAGTGATGGAGATAAAAAAATAAGTATTAACTTTGCACCGTTTTTGATAGCAAAAAGAATATTGTTTTAT
>CAMWUJ010000033.1 GCA_947177405.1 uncultured Porphyromonadaceae bacterium
AGATATTTATTATTGACGGGAGGACGGGAGGAACAGTAGATATTTATTATTGACGGGAGAACAGGAGAACAGGGAGCAATTATTCAATAATAATTGGAATATAATTTGATATCACAACCCGGGACGGGTTGCCGTAACAAAGTGCCGATTCCGCGATCTTAGTAGGGACGGCAACCCCGCCGGTGTTGAGGTTGCACCTACCCCTAAAATTATCCTATGAAAAATTTACCATCTACCAATTAAAGATAATATGAGGGCCGTATATGACATATCGGAAGAAGAGGTGGTAAATGCAAAGACAAATCACGGGAATAAGATTGTAACCTGTAGATTTACTCCTCACCCAGCTTTCCGATGGCTCTTAGCCATTCGACGCGATAAATCTGATATTGCGTAGTAGCTTCGATCATATCGCTTCTTGCCTGTTGCCATTGATTCTGGGCATCCATAAGATCGGTCAGATTCGACATTCCTTCATCATATCTCTCCTGCATCACCCTCATATTCTCCTCGGCTTGAGCCATTGCCACCTCCGCGGTTTTGATCAAGGAGAGTCCATCTTCAAGATTCATTGCCGTCTGTCGGGCCTGCAATTCAAGGAGCTTGGTATTCTCTTCAAGATCGAGTTGGGCGCGCTCCACTTCCAGTTTGGCTTTTCTCACTTTTTTTGTGCCTTCCCCCCAGTGGAATATCGGAATCTGCACGGCGAGCATCGCAACGCCGAAATTATCCTGCATCTTGGTTGTGTAAGGTATCATCATCCCATTCCCTGCATCTGCATAGCCTTTCATTTTTATATTTCCATACCAGTTATAACCAAGACTAAGGCCTACGGTCGGCAAGAAATCACCGAGAGTCATTTTTACCTGCTGTTGAGAGGCCTCCACTTTATGATGGAGCAAAGCCAATTCAGGACGAGAGGATATATCTGTAGAGGGGAGGCCGACGAATTGATACTTAGGCATAGTATCGATGGGCATAATCTGTGAAGAGAAATCCACGCCAATAGCATTGCAAAGAGCCAGGCGGCAAAGTTCCGCACCGCTTTCAGCTTTTTTCATCTGATATGCGATCTCACTCTTTTTGGCATTGATACGCAGGAGGTCGTTTTCAGTAGCCATACCGACTTCGACAGCCAGGGAGGTTTGACCCAGAATTGTGTCGATCATGGCTGTATAGCTTTTGGTGAGCTTCACTTTATCAAGTACTGCCACATACATCCAATAGGATTTAAGGGCATCTGCCATAACATCCATGCTCTCCATGCGCAGTTGTTCGGAAGCAACATCCTTGCCGATACGGGCAAGCCTGCGGCCTGCAGTGATTTTTCCACCGGCATAGATGGGTTGGGTGATCTGCAGCCCGGCCATGTATGCTCCTCGCATCTCTACTTTCATGCCCATCATCTCCATATCAGGTACCATATACATACCGGTGGCCATACCCTGCACATTAGGGAGACGGGAGATGTCGGCAATCTTTACATCGAGTTCCGCCTGACGGGCTGCCAGCTTGTATTGGGTGAGTGTACGGCTGTTCTCAACGGCCATGCGTCCGCAATCGTCGGCAGAAAGTTGCATCGGCGATTGGGCGGAGATACAATTCACGACCACTGCCAATAATATCAACGAAATATATTTAGTTTTCATTTTTATCTTTTTTCTCATCGTTTTTCGGTTTGCGTATTCTCATAAATGCAGTATAGAATACCGGGAGGAGAAGCAAAGTGATTGCGGTCCCGGCTGTCAGTCCTCCCATGATGGTTATAGCCATAGAGCCATACATCGGATCAAATATCAGGGGTATCATACCCACGATAGTGGTGAGGGAGGCCATCATCACCGGACGCACCCTCGACACCGTGGCCTCAATCACGGCATGATAGGGATGCATTCCTTCCTCCTTTTGCAGACGCCCGATTTCGTCAACAAGAACTATGGCGTTCTTAATCATCATTCCTATCAGCCCCATCATTCCGATTATCGCCATGAATGTGAACGGGCTGTCGGCAATCAACAGCGCCACAACAATCCCGATCGCAACAAAGGGGAAGCAGATAAGAATCAGCGCCACTTTCCGCCAGCTATTGAATAGAAGCAGAAGAATGATAACGATAAGGAAGAGAGTGATAGGCATAAATTTCAATACATTGGCCGTAGCTTCTGTCTGCATCTCTCCTTCGCCGACCCATCTCATAGAATAGCCGGGAGGGAGAGGTATAGTCTCTATTTTCTCCTTAATATCTGAAATAACCTTTGTGGGAGTTGCTTCGCTGTTTTCGGGGTCGGGGTCACATTCTGCTTCGATTACCCTGCGGCCATTCAGACGCCTCATCATATTCTCACTCCATTCGAGTCGGATATCGTGGGCCACTGAGCTGAGAGGAATCGTGTGTAAAGCATTATCGGCGACCTTGGCCGCGTTTCCCGCCATGATTGCAGCCGGTAAAGTCGATGGATCGATATGAATATTCATCATGCTCCATACCGGAATATCCCCCGGTTCCTTGATATCAGAACCATCGGAATTTTTGATTTTTAGATTCACAATCATCATGTTGTCACCATCGGTCATCGTGCCTACAGGCATTCCATCGGTTGCGGCAAGCAAGGCATTGGCAACATCTCCACGTGTCACTCCTCCTCTGAGCGCATCGTTCGGGTCATATTCCGCCACGAGGGTTCTCGCTGTTGGATTCCAGTTGTTTTGCACAGAATAAGCATCAACATATCGGCTATCCCTCATTATCTTCTCGGCTTCGGCGCTAAGCTTGCGTAAAACTTCAGGATCCGGGCCGGCAAATTCCACTTCCACCGTATGGCTTGAAGAGATGGAGAAATTGTATTTGCGGACTCTTATATATGCATCCGGGAATTTTTCCCTGAGTTCACGACGTATCCCCGGAATCTTCTTCACCACCGCATCATAGTCCTTGCAGTCCACAAGAAGTTCCCCGTAGCAGTCTCCGCCCGAAGTCATCGGGCGTACCAGACAATAGCGTGCGGCCGGTCCTCCAGTGCTGACTGCCACACGCTCTATCTCTTTATCGGAGGAAACTATTCGCGCCATGGAGTCAAGTTCTGTGATAACCTTTTCGGGAGAGGTCTGTGACGGGAAGTAACATTCCACCACAAATTGCTTATAATCAAAATCCGGGAAAAATAGATTCTTAACTTTGGTCAGGGCATAGCAGCTTGCTCCGAGCACAATTGCGGCAATAAGGATTGTAATCCATCGGTGAGCTATAAGACCGCTGATAGTCCTTCTGATCAGCTTGTGAACCGGAGAATTCATAACGGATCCGTCAGAGGAATTGGTCTCTTTCCCTGATTCCTTTTTGGGCAGCCATGCAGAGGCACATACAGGCACCTGAACCAAAGCCAACACCCAGCTTGCAAGCAGGCTGACACATAGCACAAGGAAGAGATCTCCCGCATATTCTCCTGCTGAGTCGGGCGAAAGATATATTGCGATGAAAGTTGCGGCAGCGATTATAGTGGCTCCCAGAAGAGGAAGGGCTGTGTTTTTTCCTATACGATAGAGATACTGATCCGGCTTGAGTCCCTTTTTTTTGTCGATAAGAATGCCGTCCATGATCACCACTGCGTTATCCACCAACATACCCATAGCCACGATGAACGCTCCTAAGGATATGCGTTGAAGAGTCGTTCCCATCTGAAGAAGAATAGGAAAAGAGAGGGCGATGGTCAGCACCAGTCCGAATCCTATTATCATACCGCTTCTCCATCCCATGGTGAATATAAGGATAAGGATAACGATTATGACTGATTCCAACAGGTTGATCATAAATGATGAGATAGCTTCATTCACCTTGTCGGGCTGGAAAAATATCTTGTCGATCTTCATTCCTGCCGGTACGGTTTTCATCACTTCATCGAGTCGGGCGTCAACAGCTTTGCCAACATCGGGTACGATCGCATCTCCTTCCATTGCAATGGCTATTGCAATAGCGGGCTCTCCGTTGATAAAGAAACCGTTTCTCTGAGGTGTTGAGAGTGTGCGCTCAATCTTGGCTATCTCCCCCAGTCGGATTCTTTTGCCTGCAGGAGTGTTGAGTTCAAGATTTCTCAAATCCTCAACAGTGTTCACTCCTTCATTCACTCTAAGGCGCAGATTCTCCGCCCCATCTTTCATATTTCCTGCGTTGACCGGTTTGGATGCCTGTTGCAAAGCCATCATAACCTGTGTGGGAATCATCCCATTGCGGGCCAGCTCCTCTTTTGATAGAATGATGTCGATGGTTTCATCGCGTGTGCCTGATATGGAGATTCGCTTCACACCGGGCACGTCAGATAGCTCTCTACGGATATATTTGGCATATTTTTCAAGTTCGGGATATGAATAACCATCTCCGGTCAGGGCATAGAATATGCCATACACATCCATCAGGTCGTCCATAACGATAGGATCGTAGGTGCCGGCAGGCAATTTTGCCTTTACCCCATCCACTTTGCGTCGCAGCAGGTCGAAATGTTGTTCGAGATCTTCGGCCAACACGGTCATCTTGAATTCGACAGTGATCATGGCCATTCCATCCTGACAATCAGTCTTTATCTTATATACATCGGGGAGAGTGCGCAGTTCATCTTCCATCATTTGCGCCACATTCATCTCTACTTCGTGAGCCGAAGCACCGGGATAGGGCACTATCACCATCGCCTGCTTTGGTGCTACTGCCGGATCTTCAAGTTTAGGCATGTTGATAAAAGCAAGCACGCCGGCCACAATGATTATAGCCATGAACGACCAGAACAACACTGTTCGTTCCATAAAGAATCGGGTCACTCTATTCATAACATTCCTCCGAAATTGGTTTCAGCCGGTTTTTCTATTACCTTGACTTTCTCCCCTTCATGGAGCATCCTCACCCCGGCACGCACCACGGAGGCACCGGGTGTCAACCCCGAAATCACTTCGACCTCTTCTCCCTCATATCGGGGATTGATTTCAATCTGACGCATCGATACTGTGGAATCGGGGTTCAATACCCATACCCATTCTTTCCCCTCTTTTCTGAATACAGCGCTTGCAGGAATCCTGAGATTCTCATTGGCGGTAGAATTAAATTCCATTCTTACATTTACGTTCATTCCCGGAGTGAGGGTCTTGCTTTCTCCCTTGAAGCCTAATTTCATACGGTAAAGTTGATTGCCATCTGCTTTAGGCACAATGCTGAGGATGGTCATGGCGTATTCTGTGGAAGGGGAATGGGTTGTGCCGCAATAGATGCCCTTAATGTTATTCCTTTCAAGATACAAGGAGACAGGGATATCTACCACTACGGCCTTTTGAGAGACATCAAGCAGCGTGAAAACGGCTGTGCCTGCATCAACCATTTCACCTGCCGAGAAGTTGACCGATTCGATTATTCCGGAGGTTGGAGATGTGAGCCGTGTATATGCCAATTTATTTTTATTTGCCTGAAGCTGAACTCCCAACTGCTGAAGTCCGGCAACGGCCTTTTCATAATCATTGGCCGACATGCTTTTCTTCTCAAAGAGTTTTTGGGCCCTTCCCACTTCCTCTTTCACTTGATTATATTGTATCTGCAGGGCTTCCACTCCTAATTTATAGTCGGAATCGTCGAGAGTGGCAAGAAGTTGACCTTTTGATACGTGTTGGCCTTCATGCACATAGATATGATTCAGTTGGCCTGCGGTTTTAAAGCCTACGCTGAGTTCACCTCTTTCTTCCACCACTCCTGCAAATTCACGTTCTTCTTCGGTCAAATCTCCCGACGGCATAACGACATATACATTATGCACATTATGCGGAGATGTAGCTTTCTCTTCCTTTTCATTGGTGCATGCGCCCAGGCAGAGCACCGGTATAATCATCCATTGATATTTCATTTCTATTATGCATTTTTTTTGCTTGGCAAAGGTACGTCTTTCTTATAATTACGGGTTGTTTGATTAGGAGTTAAAAATGTTCATATTTTCTGTAATGGGGTAAAATAGAACAATAATATAGGAGGATTAAGAAATTTTCGTTACTTTTACAGAAAAATAAAGCAGATATGGCATCCTGTAAAGGTCCGGATAACGGAAATCATGTCTCCATAGATGAGCTTAATATAGAAGAAATAGCCAGAATTGATAGTGTGATCGGATCCGAGAAAGGATTTATAGCTTCAGATAATCTTGAATCGACCGTATCTCTCAATTCTGATTATATAGATTCGATAGGCGAATTTAAAGTGGGAGCACCCTTCAAAATACGATTCACTATGATGCTTTTCTGTGTGGAAGGGGAGATGGAGGTTCAGCTAAACCTTGTCAGTCATACCCTTCGCTCCGGGGAAATGCTGATGGTCATTGAGGGCACCGTTGTGGTAGGATTGCGGATGGATCCTGATCTAAGAATGTTCATTATGGGATATACCCGCAGTTTTATCAATTCCCTCCCCCCTTCAAGGCTAACCAATAAGGCTCTTGATCATCTTCTTGATCACCCGGTGGTGCGTCTGGGAGCGAAGGAGATGGAGGATATTTATTCTACGTATAAGATTATAAGCCATCGTTTATCGGAAGATGGTTTCGAGTTGAAGAATGAACTTGTATGGGCAGGCCTTCAGATGATAGGTTGTATTCTCACCAATTGTCTGAACGACTCTCCTGAAGTTGAAGTGCCTGTAAATCGGAAACAGCTTATGGTAAGGGATTTCATCCGGTTGGTTGGGAGATACGGGGCCTCGCAGAGGTCTATCCCTTTTTATGCGCAGAAGTTATGCGTCTCGCCAAAATATCTCGGACAGATTGTAACGGAAATCACTGAGATGACTCCCCGTAACTGGATATGCCGGCAAGTGGTGCTTGAGGCCAAGGCTTTGCTTGACAATCCTGCGTTAACAGTCCAGCAAGTGAGCGAGGCCCTGAATTTTGCCAACCAATCATTTTTCGGCACTTTCTTTCGGCGCCATACGGGCATTTCCCCTAAGGAGTACAGATTAAGGTCTAATATTTGACGGCAGCTCTGCGTTTGCTGTTTTAAATTTGGTGGAGAGCCGGGATTTTGCTATTTTAAATTTGGTGGAGAGCCGGGAGGCTTCATTTTTCATATAAACAAATGTGACCAAGTGCCAAGGGAAGGTATTTTATTTGCAAATACAAAATTCATTTTCTAATGTGGATTTAAAAAGGACTGAAAAGGATTCTTTTTTATTTAAGAGAATATATAATTTTGTAAAAATACTTTTAAATTATTTCATTACAAATTAGCAAAAATACTGATTTAAATTATCTTAATGTTATGTTAGACGAAATTGTATCAGCCGGATTAAACGTGGCGGAGGATAAACTCCAAGGCACTCCCGAGCAGGAGGAAAAGAAAAGCGCGGGGAGCAAGCTACTGAGATTCTTTATCTCCTTGATATGGGGAGTGGTATGTTTCTTAGTCTCTATGGTGGCGGTTATTGGTATTATTACAGGGAAGATGCCCGGGTTTGCTGAAAAACCGATATTTCTTGTATTATCCATCGGTCTGTGTATTCTGCTATCGATCATCACTTTCTCAGTGCCCTATTTAAGAAAGAAAGGGAGTTTCACAAGATGGTGTGGTATCGTTTTATTAGGAGATGCCATCTGGTGGATCTATGTCATCTGCACTATGTGATGAAGAAGGAAAAATAGAAACCAAATAATAACCGGATTCGGTCACTCCGAATCCGGTTATAAAGGTAAGTGAAATATTCAAGTTTCACAAACTCATAAATGCCTCCCATACTGGTGGGAGCTGAAATATCGCTCTCGGAAAAAGTGGTTATAAATCGGACACATTCCCATTTTTTAAGCCTCTTTTCCTATCTCTTTTATCACCGGATGGTCTATACGTCGAAGGGATTTATTGAAATTGGCGCCAATAAGGAAGATGCGACGCGGATCCAACCGATAGGCTAAATCATATTCTTTCTCCTCTATCTGTGACATTGCTGTGTCAGAATCTTTATTGAATTTTAATTCTATGATATATATGAATTTAGTGGTTTTTACCACTAAATCTATTCTGCCGTCCGAAGTATGAACCTCTGTTTCCACTTGTGCTCCAATCAGGGAGAGAAGAATAAAAAGAGCATTGTGGAAATTATTTTCGTTATCCATCTTCATTTCGTAAGGGATTCCCGCAAGAAATATGTCGATGTTTTCCATCATCTTATGGGGGTTGCCCTTAAGAAGGGATGTGACGATGTTGCCCACAATTGTTTGGGTATCCTCTTGTTTAACGGAGATATAATAGGGTGCCAACTCATTGAATAATCCACGAGCTACTTCCTGATTAGGCACTCCCAGCCGATATAGTTGAGTCTCCTTGTCGTAATCTTTGATAGTGAGGTAGCCGGTCTGGTAGAGAAGGGGGAGTGGGGCGGCGTTGCTGAGGTCAAGGCCTTGCAGCATGTTTTGCCTGCACTCGGTGTTGAGTATCTCCTCGAGATTCACTTCCTTATCATGCAGAGCTTTAACCACTATGGTGGGTTTCCCTGTGGCGTTCCAATAGTCTTCAATCCGTGCTTTCTGCATGAAATTCAATACCGACCAGGGATTATAGATTTCACTTCCTTTCCTGGAGAAGCGGTAGCCGTCGTAGTTTGTCTTCAATTGTCGGCAAGCCTGCTCAGGAGAGATTCCCTCTTCGGAGGCATATCTGTTTATGCCCGGTTTGAAATAATGATGTAATTCGGTTTCAGTTATTCCGCAGATATCGGCAAACTCATCGTCGAAAGATATGTCGTTGATATTGTTGATATCGGAAAACACACTAAGTTTGCTGAATCTGCTTACCCCTGTAAGCATCACGAATCTGATATGCTCTGACGAACTTTTGAAATTGGAATAGATTGAAGCAAGGTGTTCACGATAAAGCTCAAGGCTTTCTTTGTTTTTTAGATTAGTCACCAGCGGCTTATCGTATTCATCCACGAGAATCACCACATGTAGTCCGGTCTTTTTATGGGCAGCCTTTATGATATTTTGTAATCTTAAGGAATAGCTTTCGTCCCTGGTGGGCACGTCATATTTATCTTCCCACATGCGGAATACATTGTCCAGACGCTTTTCAAGGTCATTAGGATCTCCATACCGGTCGGGATTAAGATCCAGATAAAGCACGGGATATTCCAACCATTCCCAATTGGTGGAATCGATATAAAGTCCGGAGAAAAGATCTCTCCGCCCTTCAAAAAAATATCGTAGGGTAGATAAGAAGAGACTCTTTCCAAAACGTCTCGGCCGGGCAAGAAAAAGATATTGCATCCTGTGGCGGAGTATTTTGTCGATATACATGGTTTTGTCCACATATACCAAACCTTGCTCCCTAAGCATCTTGAAATCCTGTTGTCCGACGGGATAAGCCTGAAAGTCATCATTAAAAGTTCCCATATACCTCTGATTTTTTACAAAGATAGAAATTTGCCGCTTAATCTCCAAATATAACCTCCAAGGGGAGATCCTGTTTTGTGTGGTATGGAAATTTGGTGCAGAGTCCGGATTACAGTATTAATATGCTCCGATGAAACTATTATAATTCTCGGGTGTGATTATTTCGAAAGAGGTGGAAGGATATCTATTGTTCGGCATATCATAAGGCTTGGTTTTAGGCAAAGGTATAAATATTTTGCCTAATCACTAAATTCTATATGAATTTGGTGATTATGAGGCTGCGTCCAGTATATTCCATGGAGTTAAATGAACCTATCAGGAGGGGTGTGGGGAATAAAGTCAGAGGTCTGAAGGAGAAAAGGAGACGCTATCGTATGAAAAGGACTGAAAAGGACTCTTTTTTGAATAAGGGAATATTTAATTTTGCAAATTAATGAATGTTTCGGATTAAATTTTTAAACTAAAATGAGACAACGACTGCTTTTATCAATAGCCTTTATCATGGGGCTATCTCTTCCTGAGCTCGGATGCAAGGACGCTCTTTCGATTGGGGAAGGAATGTCGTGTGGCTCGGTTTGCGCACAACGTCGCGTTCGCCCCGGCTCTATGAAGCATACCGATTCCGAGATAGCGGAAGTTACCAAAGAAAAGGAGATAAAGGTCGCTGCCATCAGCAACGGAGCATATTTTGCCGGCGATCTATACTATACAGAATCGGGAAAGAGGATGCAAATAGGTGAGATCCGACTTCATATTTATGCCAAAACCTACAGGTTCGAGATGGACTTGACGAGTCATCAACTTCGGACTGTGATAAGGGATATATTCGGTAATGAAATCGGCACGACATCCACCAAGATGGGAGAGGATATTGATTTAAAGGGAAAATACGCCGTCCTTGAGCAGGCAGGGAAGAGGTATCTGCGGCTTTACGATGACAGCAAGGAGGAGGTATATACAGATTTAGATCTTGGTAATGCTTCGGGTTCCATATTGAAATTAAATCTCGGTGATGTGCTGATCTCCACCTTGAATTGCACCACTTGTGATTGAGAGATGCGCTGATTTTCAGTTTTGATTGCACCATTAAAACCTATCGACTATGATATTAAAATCAAAAATCTTTATTGTTATGCTCCTTTCTGTCTTGAGCATATTCACGACAGAAGGGGCCGTTCTGACCGGCCGTTATGAAGGGATATGTACACTCCAGGGCGATCTGGTGGATAACTGGGCCGTAATAGATCTGGACGGAGAGGATGCCGAATTCAATTTCGGAGGAGAGATGAATTTTTTGAGTCCATACAAGGAGACGGGCACTGCTTCCGATCGTGTGGTGACAAGCACGGTGCCGGGAGGTTACAAATGGGTCTTTAAATCGACCGACGGCGGCGAGAGTCTCCAAGGGACGCTCCCTTTTATGGGAAAGACTTTAAAGGTGTGGGTAGTGAAGGTGCCCCGCCGACCAAAGCTCGCTCAGGAGAGCGAAGATGTTTTAAAAGAGATTATCTCATCCAATGATGGCTACACCTCTTTTATCAAAGTGTATCAGCCCGGTGGGGTGGTGGCATGCATAACAAGTGATTTCAGTTTCGGCCCCGATGATACATTCGCCATTAAATGTGATTCACAGGTGGTCCAGGATATATTATCAAATCTCTCCGGTACATATAAAATAGAAGGGAATAAGATAATCCTGACAGATAATCAGGGTGTGACCTTTAACGGCGATATATATAACAAGGGTTCTTACCTTGTCATCCCGCTCGGCAACCACGGCTCCAAAAGATTGGAGATGGTTCTGATCCGGTAGAAGAAACCCCGGAATAATCTTGTCACAATCCTGCTATACATCTGCGTGTTCAGCTTGCCGGCAAGCAAAGCTTCCGCTAATTCCGGAATAAAAGGATTTGTACCCACAGAAACGCCGGGCCAGACCAAGCTTAGCTTCAGAAAAAAGAATTTCACAGAAGTCATCCGGAGGAATTGACGAGCTTGCGAAACGAACTTGAATTAATAAGAAAGACATTTAATATTTAAATAATAAACAATTATGAGACTATCAAAACTATTTCTCAGTGTGCTGGTGATCTCTGCGTGTTTGATGCCTTTAGAAAGCAATGCGCAGGCAAAAAGAAGATCTTCCAATATGGTTGCTCCCACCACGCGCAGCACTCCGGCTAAAAAAACATCTAGCTCTTCTGCAGCTGTCACCGCTGCTAAATTAAAGGGCAATGAGTATTTGTTTATGATGGATAGCGGGGGAATGGAAATGAGCTTATGTTTGGGAAGTGTGGAATTGACTTCTGCTTCTGAGTTCGTATTTTATAACTGGAATGACGACTCAGAGACAAAAGGAAAATGGACCTTGACGGGTTCTAAACTTGCCTTGACTATTCCTTCTTCCGGTAAAACACTTTTCACAGGTAACGTGGGAGCAGATACAAAAAAATTTACCGGCAGCGCAGATGGAAATAAGGTGATCCTATATAATATAACTGCGCCCAAGACCAATCCTTCCGTCAGTGAGATAAAAAAATCAATAGTCGGAGGTAAATACAATGCCTTTTTAGTATTATTTCCCCCTGGAGAAAATATGCCCGTGTTGGTCCCTGCAACCGTAAAATTCACACCCACCGATAGTAATTCCGGGACATTTAAAATCACCGGAACATCCCAAATATATACGTTGGCCGGAGTTTTAAAAGGTGAGTATCGTTTTGAAGGTGAAGACATCTATATGTCAGCCTTTGGTAATGAGGAGGATTATGATTCCTTGACAGAGAATCCCAATTATATTGTTGTAAATTTGGGTGACAAGAAAATTAACCAAATGGGGACGTTTTCGTTGGGAGTGTACTTGGTGAAATAAGTCACTATCTTATCATGCTTCATATCCCGAACATTCGAGTGTGTAAGTTCTCCCATGTCCTTAGCCCTCGAATAGTGTGGAATCGCCGAAAAAATCGGGGAGGTCTATTCCTCCCCGATTTTTCCTATTGCCCTGAGCCATTCCGCCATGTAGATTTGAAATTGTAAATTAATCGGGTTCTGAATGAGGGATAATTATTGAAGGCGTCCCGGATATGTCTTGAAGAGTTTTGGTGAATCCTTATAAATGTGCTATCTTTGCGGGAAAAGAGAAAACATGGAAAAGGAACATCTGAAATATCTTGATTTTTTCAAGAATCGAAGCACGCTGAGAAAATATTCCTCCGACAAGGAGGTCAGCGACGATACTTTGGCAACTTTACTGGATGCGGCTTCTCACGCACCGACCACCGGCAATATGCAGCTATATAGCGTTGTGGCTACCCGTAGCGACGAGATGAAGGAACGTCTCGCACCGCTGCATTTCAATCAGCCCACAGTTAAGGGCTGCTCGGTGATGCTTACATTCTGTGCCGACTTACGCAGATTCGAGAGATGGTGCGAGGAGAGAGGTGCCGATCCTGGCTTCCGTAACTATCATTCTTTCATCACTGCTCTGATTGATACCGCCCTTTTTGCCCAACAGTTTGTCACCCTCGCCGAACTCAACGGTATCGGAAGCTGCTATCTCGGCACTGTCACATATAGTGCGGAAAAGATAGCCGAAGTTTTGGAACTTCCCGACAGGGTGGTGCCCGTGATATGTCTCACTGTGGGTTATCCCGAAGAGAAAGGCGTATTTCCACCTGCTTCAGATCGTATTCCTGTGGAGGGAGTGCTTCATAAGGAGACCTACAAGGACTATACAAAAGAGGATATCGACAGGATATTCGAATATAAAGAGAATCTTGAGGAGTCTAAGAGATTCGTGGAAGAGAATGGCAAGACATCGCTCGCCCAGGTATTCACCGATATCCGTTATCCCGGCAAGATGAATGAAGAGGTATCTGAAAGTTTTGCCCGGATCGTGAAAGGAAAGGGCTTCTGATCATTTTGGAAAATCCTTTTCCGGCGCCGGATCGGTAATTTTATAATTTCCCATGGTCGGATCGATGATTTTAGAATTTCCCATGGTCGGATCGGTAAATTTCTAAGTGGCAATTTTGTTTGTCTTTGGGTGTGCGTAGATGCAAGGGGCTTGCCACCGACATAGGAGATTAGGCTACAAACCATTTACAAAACGACTACATTATACGAAATCGGGATTAATATCCCGATTTTTGTGTTTTATAACATATTTTTTTAATTTGCCCCCTAAGATATTTGCAGTAATTTTGTGATTGGCTAACTATAGGAGTTTTTAACCGACTCCATTTATTGTATTATTCTTACGTGTTTTACCAATGAAAAAATTACTGATTTGCATGATGGCATTATCAGGCGCTTTGTTCTCTGTTTCAGATGCGGAGGCGGCCTCGATAACGTCCAATCCAAGCCCGGCAGTCTCCAACAAGCCGTTGGAGATCACGATTTCGGGTCAGGACCTCGGATCACAGGTGTATTGCTACACCTGGTGTGCGAAAATCGGGTCCGAGTCAAAATCCCCGTTTGCCTGGAACGATGTGAATACATCCCGATTCCAGATGACACGCAACGGCGACAGTTACACATTCTCAATTCCCGACATCAAGGCTTTCTATGGTCTCTCCGATTCGGAATTGGAGAATCTTACCAGTCTCGGATTTATCGCCAAGAATAGCAATGGCGGCCAGACTGACGACTTTTTCGTGGAGGTGGTGCAAGGGCGCCGGGATGCCTATTCCGGAGGAGAAGGCACTGCCGACAATCCATTCATTCTCAAGACTACTCAGGATTTCAATGAGCTCGTATCCACTCCCGGAGACTGGGCTTCCGGAACTTATCTCCGTCTTGATGCCGATATAGATCTTGCAGGAGTCTCGCTCCCCGTAGGATCTATGGGATCACCTTTCAGCGCCACTCTCGACGGAAACGGTCATACCCTCAGCCATGTGTCTGCCTCAGGATCGGGTCTCGGATCTGCAACAGGTCTATTCGCCTGTCTTAAAGGTGCGACAGTGAAGAATCTCGGTCTTACAGGAGTGTCAGTGACCGGCACAACCTATGTAGGCGCTCTTGCAGGATATATGGAATCAGGCCTTATAGAGAGATGTTTCGCGCAGGGAACAGTGAAGGGATCTTCAATCAGCGTGGGAGGTCTCGTGGGTGAGAATGTAGCAGGAGAGATCCTCGATTGCTATGCCACGGTGAATGTGGAGAATGTCTCCGATTATGCCACAGGTGGTCTTGTTGGAAAAAACTGCGGAAGAATCTCAAACACCTATGCCGCAGGAAAGGTGGAAGGGTTTGATTATGTAGGAGGCTTGGTAGGCGCCAATTATGGCATCGTGCGCAACTCTCTGGCCTTGAATTCCGAAATCACTTCATATAATGACTTTGCGGCCCGATTCGGTGGAAATAACAATTCACGCAACTTCGGTGAAAACAACTACAGCTGGGACAGTATCTCCAAAGGTCATCCGCAATGGGCCTCACACGGAGACCATGCCGATATGCGCGGAGCCGATATCCTGCGCGACGAGCAGCAGTTCAAGTCGCTTACAGGCTGGAATTTCAGTAACGTATGGGAATGGAAAAAGGAAGGCACCAAGGAATATCCCGTCCTTGCCGGTATCTCCAATCAGGCATGCCCGCTATCAGATGTCTATTTCAGCATCTCTTCATCAATTTATGATCTTGATGAAGGAGAAGCGGTTATATACGCAGGTCCTAACCCTACTGCAGGTCCGGTGAAGATCCATGCATCCAACGGTATAGGCTCTTATGCGGTGTATTCAGTGAGCGGTCAGACAATCTGCTCCGGTGCTCCTCATGCTCAGACAGTTGAGGTAGATCTCTCCGCTTACCCTGCAGCCCTCTATATCGTGGCTGTGGCAGATACCGATGGAAACAAGAAAGTGATAAAGATTATCAAGAACTAACAAAACCTGCAACTGAAACATGAAACTAAAAGGGAAAAACAGCCGCTCCTTGAGGAGTCTGGCTTCGGCTCTTGCAATAGGTGCGGGAGCGTTAGGTATGTATGCCGCCGGCGACGCCACACTCAACCGTCTTGAAATAAAGGTGGGTGGCACCAACGTGCTGACCGGCTTCAACAAAGCTACAAAGAATTATGAAATAGAACTCGGGGAGGATGCAGCCTCATTGGCCACATTCTCAGCTGCTCCCTCCTCAGCCGATGCGCTTGTGGATATCTCGGTCAACGGACGCGAATATTCCAACCACTCATTAGGTTCGCTCATCGGTGGAGAAAATATCATCACTTATACAGTGAAGAGCGGTGGCGCCACCGAGGTATATACCATCAAGATAACCACACCTCAAGTGGTGCGTTCGGAATATTTCACTTGGAAGAACGCCAATATCTATTTCGTGCTCACCGACCGTTTCTATAACGGCGACACTTCAAACGATGAGAGCTATCACCGCCATAAGACCGCAGGCGGAAGCAACGTAGCCACATTCCACGGAGGCGATATAAAGGGTCTTACCGAAAAGCTCGATTATCTTAACAATCTCGGAGTGAATGCCATCTGGATCACCGCTCCTTATGAGCAGATGCACGGATGGACCGGAGGTAAGAATGATGCCTTCCCTCATTATGCCTTCCATGGATATTATACACTCGACTGGACTTTCATGGACCGCAACATGGGTACAATCGAGGATATGCGCAACTTCGTGACCGAATGTCACCGCCGCGGTATCCGTGTGGTGATGGATATAGTGCTCAACCATACGGGCTATTGCACACTCGATGACTGCGTGGACTATGACTTCGGAAATTTCAACGGGTCTCCACAGGCCGGCTGGGTGCCAAATGGCAACTTTACCATGTGGTCGAGCTCCAATCCCGTAAGCTTCAATGCTGATACACAAGGGAAATGGGGCAACTGGTGGAGCGGTTTCGTGCGTGCCTTCGGCGACCGTAGCTGGGGACAGAGCGCCGGATTCGCCGTGCCTGGCAGTGATGACAAGACAATGTCTTTAGCCGGTCTGCCGGATGTGGTGACCGAGAAAACGCAGACTGTCAATGTCCCGCCGTTCCTCAAAAAGAAATGGGCTGCCGAGAAGGGCGGTGATTGGGATAATTATCGCCTCCCCACCGCTGAAGACTGGCGTGCCGACGGCAAGGGATCTCCGGCCGATTATGTGATACACTGGCTCGCCGCATGGGTGGAATATTTTGGAATCGACGGTTTCCGTTGCGACACTGCAAAGCATGTGGAATTTAACAGATGGAACCAATTGAAGAACGCCTGCAAGGAGGCTCTCACAAAATGGCGTCGGAGCGACCGTGCGGATGAATATGCCAAAAACTGGACCGATGATTTCTGGATGACAGGCGAGGCCTGGGGCTGGGATCATGGTGACACCGGCTATTTCTCACAGGGTGGTTTTGACTCAATGATCAATTTCGCTTTCAATGGCACTGAAGGCGGCACAGGTCGCACTCCTACCACCGGCGACTGGGAATATTATGCCAACTTCTGCAATGGCAACGGAGGTAAGCAGGTGCTCAATTATGTGTCAAGCCATGATACCGGACTCCATCGTCCCGGCGACCAGAAGAAGGTGGCCACTATGCTCTTGCTCTGTCCCGGCGGCGCCCAGATATATTATGGAGATGAGACCTCTCGTCCGGCAGTTGACGGCAAGGGTGACCCCGGTATGGTGACCCGTGGTGACTTCAACTGGGATGCAGTGGATAATGATGTCAACAAGCACTGGCAGAAGATTGGTCAGTTCCGCCGCCGCAACCCGGCTGTGGGCGCTGGTTCGCAATCAATTGTAGAAGGAACATATATCCGTAAATTCTCCGAGAACGGTTATACCAATGCCGTGGCCATCAAACTCGACACTCAGAACGGTCAGAGCTATACCCTCAACGTGGGTAGCGCCTTCGCCGACGGTACAAAGGTGATGGATGGATATAACACCGACAACACAGCCACTGTATCAGGCGGCAAAGTGACCATGACAGCTTCCGGCCCGGTGCTCCTTATCGAGGAATATGGCACAATCAACAATGGTCCGAATCCTCCTATTCCTCCCCGTCCTTCGAAGCCGTCCGTGACTGCTTCTCCCGGTTCGTCCGACTTCACCGATAATGTGACAGTAAGCCTGAGCGTTAATCCCGCCGGTGTGCCTATACATTATTCCACCACCGGCGCCGCCTCGGCTTCCTCTCCGGTCTATTCCACTCCACTCACTTTCACCGAGACTACTACTCTCTACACTTATGTGGAGAATCAGGCCGGTTCCAACTCACAGAGCTTCACATATACTAAGAAGCAGCAGATCATCGATCCTCCCGTGATCGAGGACGACTACTATATCTATTTCGATGATACTTCGAAAACTGATGTGGCTGTATGGGCATGGGGTGAGAATAATGTGAACTGTACAGCCTCCGGAAAATGGCCGGGTGATAAAATGACCCTCAAGAACGGCAAGTATTATTGGACTCTCCCGGAGGGAAAAACAGTGCCTACGAAGATCATCATCAGCTGGGGACAGCATGAGGACGGCGATAAAGCCGGGGGAGGCGACCTGGAGTTTGTGAACAAACACACCTACAAGGCCGACGGATCCCATTCCCTCGTATCATACGGTCCTCAGAAACCTTCGATCACCGTGAATCCCGCTTCCGGAAACGTGAAGGGCAGCTCCAACATCACGATCACCATCGACAATGCCCCCACATCCATCTCCGGCACATTCAACGGCAGGACAATGTCGCTCACAGGCGGATCGAACACCGTTTCAGTAGCCGGTTATCTCAACGACGGGCAGAGCGGCACAATGTCGATCACCGCTTCCAACGCACAAGGCACAACCACCTTCTCCGGTTCATTCACCCGCGACGATTCCACTCCGGTGGTGTCGCTCACAGGCGACTGGCGCGAACTCTCGATATATCAGATAATGGTGGCTTCTTTCCAGCACGGCAACAGCGGAGCTTCCGGCTACAGCGACATGTGGGGACCCAGCGGACATCGCAAGAACGGCAACCTGCGTGGTATTATCGAGAGCCTCGACTATATCAAGGATCTCGGCATGAATGCCATTTGGATGACTCCTATTTTCGATTCCACCAACGGCGACGGAGGTGAGAAGCTTCAGGCCACCGGATATTTCTGCACCAACTATTTTAAGGTGGATCCGAAGTTTGGATCCGAAGAAGAATTCGATGAGCTTATCCGCGAGGCCCATGCCCGTGGCATATATGTGATACTTGATGGCGTGTTCGGTCATCACGGCGGAGTGAACAGCGCATCTCCCAATGGAAAGTGGATTCAGACACAAGCCAACACTCCGAATGTGAGAGGATCTGAATCAGGAAATATCGTTTTCCCCGGTTCTCTTGAATACTTCAAGGAGGTGATCCGCTATTGGATGGAGCGTGGTGTTGACGGATGGCGTCTCGATCAATGCTATCAGGCATATCAGGGAGGTCACAACTATTGGAACGATCTTCGCAAGGAGGCTGAGAAGGTGGCAGCCGAACGCAAGGCACGCGGTGAGCAGTGGGGCACACTCGCCTACATGGTAGGTGAGGACTGGACCTCAGCCGGCAATATCACCACCACTCAGCAGGATGGCCTGAAGAGTGTGATGGATTTCGACGGCAAGGATAATCTTGTAAGTATGAATTCCGGAGTGGGTTCGGCAGGGTGGTTCCTTTCCAACGATGCCGCCTCACGCGGTTATCGCGATGCGGGAGTGAATCCTACTATCTTCCTTTCCAATCATGACACCGACCGTGTTGGCGACTATGTGGATATCAATTCCAATCCCAAGGGTCTCATGACCCGTCATGCTGCCGTGGCTGCATATTCAGGCCCGACCTGCACATATTATGGCGATGAGATCGGCGACAAGAGCGGCAAGCATCAAGGAAATGGTAATTCTGACAACTGGGCACGCACATCGGGTCGTATTTCAGGATTCTCGGCCAATGAGCAGATGGTGCATGATTATGTAGCCAAGGTGTTCAAGGCACGTGCTGAGAATCCCGCTCTCTGGAGAGGCACCGTGCAGCGGCAGCAGCAGGGCAATAACGTGGAGATTATCACCAAGACAGATTCCCAGACAGGCAACAAGGTGGTTGTTATCTTCAGCTCCACCGATACCACTGTCTCCATCGGTGGTTCCGGACTCGACCTGATCAACGGCGGCAATGTCTCAGGCAATGTCTCGGTGAGCGCATGGGTGCCCGCTTTCATCAAGATGAATTAAGAACTTAGATAACTGACTTAACCAATATAAAGCTCCCGTAGGTTGGGAATCCAACTGCGGGAGCTTTCACAATCTATTCAATAATTGAAAAGAGAAAACCATTTATATTGACCATGAAACATATCTTATTCATCATCATGCTCGCGGGAGCCATGCAGATGGCGGCCACAAGCATCACTTCCCCTTCGGGGTCTTTTATCCTCAATGTAGATGTAGATGATCAAGGGTGTCCCTACTATTCGCTTGATTATAAAGGGAAAGAGATAGTGAGGCCAAGCAAGCTCGGCATCCGTGCTGATGAGACGGTATTTGCCGACGGCTTCTCGATCGCCGGTATCGACACGGTGACTATTGACCGGACTTGGGAACCGGTGTGGGGCGAATATTCCACCGTCCGCGACCATTTCCGCGAGATGGCAGTGAAGCTCAAGGCTGAAAATCCTGACCGTGAGATGACCGTGCGCTTCCGCCTATTTGATGACGGACTCGGTTTCCGCTATGAACTCCCTGTGCAGAATGGCCCGAATTATCTCACCGTCAAAGATGAGCTTACGGAGTTTAATTTTACAGACGACCATAAGCTCTATTGCATCCCCGGAGATTATGACACGGATGAATATCTGTTCTCCGAAACCACGTTCTCCGGCCTGCCCGAAGCCCTCAACAGCTATGGAAAACACTCCGAAGCGCAACGCACGGGGGGATCCACAATCCAGACCCCTATGCTGATAAAGACCGGTGATGGGGTATATATCAATATGCATGAAGCTGCTCTTGTGGGTTATCCCGCGATGCTCCTTGATGTGGATACAAAGAAGTATTCCATGAAGTCTCACCTTGTGCCCGACCGCTTGGGAGTCTGTGCATATCTTCAGATGCCCTTCAATACCCCCTGGCGTACGTTGATTGTCAGCGATGATGCACGCGATATACTTGCCTCTCAGCTGGTGCTCAATCTTAACGAGCCAAGCAAGATAGAGGATACTTCCTGGATAAAGCCGATGAAGTTTATGGGTGTTTGGTGGGAGATGTTCACCGGTAATCAGAAGACATGGGCTTATTCGGATGATTATCTTGCAAAACCGGGAGTGACCGACTACAGTAAACTCAAACCCAACGGTCGCCACCCGGCCAATACGGAGAATGTGAAGAGATATATTGACTTCGCTTCGGCCAACGGTATCGACGGTGTTCTTGTGGAGGGCTGGAATGAAGGATGGGAAGACTGGGCGAGCTATCGCAAGAACCGGCAGTTCCTTTTCGACAAGGCTTATCCGGATTTTGATGTGGATGAACTCCGGGATTATGCCAAAGAAAAAGGTGTTAAGTTAATCATGCATCATGAGACGGCAGCCAACGCCTCCGATTATGAGAAACAGCTCGACCGCGCTTTCCAATTCATGAAAGACAACAACTATGATGCAGTGAAGACAGGATATGTGGGAGCTATTATCCCTCGCTCCGAACATCACACCTCCCAATGGATGGTGGATCATGCCAGGCATGTGATAGAGCGAGCCGCCGATTATGAAATAATGGTTGACAGCCATGAGGCTCCTCGTCCTACAGGCCTCTGTCGCACCTATCCCAACTGGCTGGCACAAGAATCGGCGCGAGGAGGCGAGTTTGAATCTATGGGAGGCAATCCTCCCTCGCATACCTGTATTCTTCCTTTCACACGTCTTAAAGGAGGTCCGATGGATTATACCCCCGGCCTTTTCGAAACAAAGATGAGTTATTACGGAGAAGGAAAGAATTCGCAGGCCGGGACCACCTTGGCCCGTCAGCTCGCCCTTTATCTCACGATGCCATCTCCGATGCAGATGGTATGCGACCTTCCCTCCAATTATGATCGTTTCCCGGATGCTTTCCAATTTATCAAGGATGTGCCGGTGGACTGGTCGGATTCCAAGTATCTGGAGGCAGAGCCTAACAGATATATCACCGTTGCACGTCGTGATAAAAACTCGGATGATTGGTATGTGGGAGCAATTACCGATGATAAAGCCCGCAATGCCGTGATCGATATGAGTTTCTTACCAAAGGGAGAAAAATTTGAGGCCACCATCTATGAGGATGCCCCTGATGCTCATTGGAAAGAAAACCCACAGGCCTATAAGATCCGCAAGGTGAATGTGGATTCCGGGACAAAATTAAAACAACGTCTTGCTCCGGGGGGAGGCGCAGCGATAAGAATAGTGAGGAAAACAAATAGATAAAACAGTTGCTGAATAAGTGATCAAATAGACATTCAGTATAAGCGAAGTAAATTTTGATTGGATTTCATCTCTGGAAGAAGGAGCATGGCGGGCTATGCGACTGAATGATAAAGCCAAGGCAATCCCGAAGAACGAGTTTCAGCATTTTCAGTTATCCAGCCTCGCTTAAAAGGCTATAACCTGACAATCTCATACCCGGTGAGACCGCGTGTTGGGGCTTTGTCGGAGAAGTTTGCTCCAATGAGGTAGGTGGTGCGTGGATCGAGGGCGTAGCGGCCGGCATAATCGCGGTCGCGGATCTGCTGCATCGCCTCCTCCACGCTTCGGTTATACTTGAATTCGAAGATATAAATGAAGCGCCGTGTGCGCACCTCAAGGTCCGTGCGTCCGATGTTGCTGTGGCGCTCGATCTGGGCTTCCGTGCCTGAGAGGCGGCATAGTAGATAGACTATGTTCTGATAGGTCTTCTCCTCATGGTTCTCGTAGGGGATATCCTTCAGCAGTGTTGCCAGGCGGTTCATGAAGTCCTCCGGCCTTCCCTCCACGAGATCCCTCTGAAAAAGATCCATGCGGAAGGGGCTGTCCGGTGTCTCCGCCTCAGGGAGATAAATTCTCAGCAGTTGGTGGTTGAAACCGTGTTCCACTTCATAATTAGGGAATCCAAGTTCATATCTCTCCGTCTCATCGTCATACCCGCGGATGGTTAGATATCCTGTCTGGAAAAGGAGCGGCACCGGATTGGGTGAATTCAAACCGACCTCCAGCAGATCGCTTTCCCTGCACCATTGGCTGTTTAGCGAACTGAGAAGCATACGGTTGCTCTTGATTCGCTTGACCAGGAAGGTGGGAGTGCCGGTGGCGAACCAGAAGGGGCGAATCTTGAGATGGAAAAGTGCATTTAGGACACTGAAAGGATTGTATAGAAGATTCCCTTCGTAAGTGAACCGATAGCCATCGTAATATACCCGGAGGTCTTTTATGGTATCCTCCACGTTTTTTTTCCGTTTCCGGGCCAGCGCTTCGATACCGGGCATGAAACTATCAGTTATCTCCTTCTCAGTCCAGCCGCATATGTCGGCGTAAGGCTCCGATAGTGATATGTCGTTGAGGTTGTTAAGATCGCTGAAAATGCTTACCTTGTTGAATCGCGCCACCCCGGTGAGGAAGGCGAACCGGATGTAACGGTCCATCGACTTTAGGTTACCGAAGAAACCTTTGAGAAGGCTCTGGTTTCTCTCAAACAACACCTTGTTTTCCTCTATTCCGAGAAGGGGCTTGTCGTATTCATCCACGAGAATCACCACCTTGCGGCCTGTCTGTTCGAAGGCGGTCTGAATGAGACGTCGAAATCGTTGGGGTATATTTTCGCGTGAATAATCTGATTCGGAGATATTGTAATTTTTTTCGTATTCACTTAGCAAACTGTTCATAAGAGCACTCAAACCATCCTCAAGACTATACACCGCGCTGTTGAAATCAAAATGTAGCACTGGGGAAGGAGTCCAGTCAACATCCTCTTTGTCGATGTCAAGCCCTTTGAAGAGGTCTCTGCGACCATCGAAATATGAGTGGAGAGTGGAAAGCAACAGGCTCTTCCCGAACCGCCGTGGACGACTGAGGAAGTAATAGCTGTCGGTTTTTACAAGAGACGCTATTAATGAAGTCTTGTCAATATAAATAAACCCCTCTTCTATAATCTTTGAGAAAGTCTGGATTCCAATAGGATATTTTTGAGTTTTCATCACCGGCTGTATTATTATTATATGCGAAGATACTCAATGTTTTATGAAAATCCAAAGGAATAAAGGGGAAAATTCAGATAAAAACCAACCATCTTCAAAGCAGAGGATTACCGAAGTTCAGTTGCAAAAAAAATCCCGATGCCTGAAATAGTGACACCGGGATTTGACGGGGAGTGATCCGGCCGCGATTCGAACGCGGGACCGTCTGCTTAGAAGGCAGATGCTCTATCCAGCTGAGCTACCGGACCATCAACGCCACAAAATTACTAATTTTTTTTCAATTGGCAAAATGAAAAATCAAAAAAAGGGTGATTGGTAAAATTCCCGAGATGCAATGTTCCCCCTCCCGGATAGGGAATATCCCCAAAAATGATGATAAAAATATAGAAAAATTTCACTAATAATTTTCAGTTGTGCTAAAATATTGATAAATTTGCAAAGAATCCCTAAAAGCCTGTGGCCGCAGGGAGGACACTCATGGAAACGATGGCGGGAATGTCCGCCTCCTACTGCCTGACAATAAACAAAATAACTAATAATTAAATTCAGAACAGCTATGTGGTTATCATGCTCATCTGTAGGACGTAAGTTTGTGATGGCCCTCACGGGTGCATGCCTTGTCCTATTTGTAACATTTCACTGTGTGATGAATGCAGTAGCTATCTGCTGGCCGGCGGCGTATAATTCGATTTGCGAATTCTTAGGAGCAAATTGGTATGCGCTCATCGCCTCAGTGGGGCTCGCGTTCCTTTTCATCGTGCACATAATCTACGCCCTGATGCTTACGGTGCAGAACCGTAAGGCACGCGGAAATGTGCGCTATTCTATCGAGAAACGACCCAAGAACGTAGAATGGTCTTCCAAGAACATGCTCGTGCTCGGTATCGTGGTTCTTGCTTTCCTTGTGGTTCACCTTATCCAGTTCTGGGCTAAGATGCAGCTTCAGGAGATTCGTGGTGCTGAGGGCACAATCCCTCCTGCAGCCGGTACGCTCTTCATCCAGGAGGCTTTCAGCCTTGTATGGACTCCGATTGTGTATATCATCGGTTTCATCGCTCTTTGGTTCCATATGAATCATGGCTTCTGGTCGATGTTCCAGTCTTGCGGTTGGGACAACGAGGTATGGATCGCCCGTCTTAAGAAAATCGGTTGCTGCTGGACCACAGTCGTAATCGCCCTCTTCGTGGCTCAGGCTATCGTGTTCACAGTAAAGGCTCACGACAAAGACTATCTCACCAACGAGACTCTCCGCGAGCAATATAAGGATATGATCCCCGCTATGGTGGAGAAAGACTTCGGCCCGGATGCAGCTCAGGTGGCAAGCATGGCTAATACAATGCCTTATGAGCAGTTCTCTCAGCAGTTCCGTCAGATCCAAGCCGGTATGAGCCAGCAGCTCGAGCAGATGAAGGCTCCCGAGGCTCAGGAATATCTCAAGAGCAACCCCGGAATGAAGGAGCAGCTTGAGAAACTCGAAAAGCAGATGGTAGGCTTCGATAAGATGATCAAATTCTTCGATTATCTTGAGGCTGCCGACAATCAGCCTGCAGTGAATGTGAATGAAATTCCCACTCAAAATAAATCCAAGTAATTAGCGATATGGCAAATTTAGATAACGTTAAGATAATGAATCCGGCAGATTCCAAGATTCCGGAGGGTCCTATCGCTGAGAAATGGACCAATTACAAGGCTCACCAGAAATTGGTGAATCCCGCCAACAAGCGTAAGCTGGATGTGATCGTGGTAGGAACCGGTCTTGCCGGTGCTTCGGCAGCCTCCACTCTGGCCGAGCTCGGTTTCAACGTGCTCAACTTCTGCATCCAGGACTCTCCCCGTCGCGCTCACTCTATCGCGGCTCAGGGTGGTATCAACGCAGCCAAGAATTATCAGAATGACGGTGACTCGGTGTATCGTCTGTTCTATGATACTGTGAAGGGTGGTGACTACCGTGCTCGCGAGGCTAACGTGTATCGTCTCGCCGAGGTGGCAAATAATATCATCGACCAGTGTGTGGCACAGGGTGTGCCTTTCGCGCGTGAATATGGTGGTCTGCTTGCCAACCGTTCTTTCGGTGGCGCGCAGGTGAGCCGTACTTTCTATGCCAAAGGTCAGACCGGCCAGCAGCTCCTTCTCGGTGCCTACAGCTCGCTCAATCGTCAGATCCAACTCGGCAAGGTGAAGAGCTATAACCGTTATGAAATGCATGAGCTCGTGCTCATCAAAGATAAGGATGGTGTGGAACGCGCACGCGGTATTATCGCCAAGAACCTCGTTACAGGTAAATTCGAGCGTTTCGCGGCCCACGCAGTGGTAATCGCCACCGGTGGATATGGTAATACCTACTTCCTGTCAACCAACGCAATGGGTTGCAACTGCTCCGCAGCAATGGCTTGTTATCGCAAGGGTGCTTATTTCGCTAACCCGGCGTTTGTGCAGATTCACCCCACTTGTATCCCTGTTCATGGCGACAAGCAGTCGAAGCTTACCCTCATGTCGGAGTCGCTCCGTAACGACGGCCGTATCTGGGTGCCCAAGAACATCGAGGATGCCGTAAAGCTCCAGAAAGGTCAGATCAAGGGTAGCGATATCCCCGAGGAGGATCGCGACTACTATCTCGAGCGCCGTTATCCTGCGTTCGGTAACCTTGTTCCCCGTGACGTGGCTTCTCGTGCCGCCAAAGAGCGTTGCGATGCCGGCTTCGGTGTGAACAATACAGGTCTTGCCGTATTCCTTGATTTCTCTGAGGCTATCAATCGTCTCGGTATCGACGTGGTGCGTCAGCGCTATGGCAACCTCTTCGATATGTATGAAGAGATCACCGACGTGAATCCCGGTGAATTCGCCAATGAGAAGAATGGCGTGAAATATTATAATCCTATGATGATCTTCCCTGCTATCCACTATACAATGGGTGGTATCTGGGTGGATTATGAGCTCCAGACTTCCGTGAAGGGTCTTTTCGCAATCGGTGAGTGTAACTTCTCCGATCACGGTGCAAACCGTCTTGGTGCGTCCGCCCTCATGCAGGGTCTTGCCGATGGTTATTTCGTGCTCCCCTATACAATCCAGAACTATCTCAGCGACCAGATCACTGTTCCTCATTTCCAGACCAACACTCCGGAATTCGACGCTGCAGAGGCAAAATGTATCGCTGACGAGGAGAAGTTGATGAATATCAAGGGTACTCGCTCGGTAGATTCAATTCATAAGGAGCTTGGTCATATCATGTGGGAATACGTGGGTATGGCCCGCGACAAAGAGGGTCTTGAGCTCGCTATCAGCAAACTCAAGGATCTCCGCAAGACCTTCGAGAAAGACCTCTTCGTTCCCGGCACAATGGACGGCATGAATATCGAGCTTGACAAGGCTTTCCGTCTCAACGACTTCATCACAATGGGTGAGCTCATCGCATACGATGCTCTGAGCCGCAACGAAAGCTGTGGCGGTCACTTCCGCACCGAGTATCAGACAGAGGAAGGTGAGGCCAAGCGTGACGACCAGAACTGCTTCTATGTGAGCTGCTGGGAATATGAGGGCAGCGATGACAAGGCTCCCGAGCTTATCAAGGAACCTCTCCACTATGAGGCTATCAAGGTTCAGACACGTAACTATAAGTCGTAAGCCACGGCTCTAAACCCTTAATAACTGAAATTCAAATGGAAGAAAATATAATGAAAGTCAATCTTAGGGTATGGCGTCAGGCCGGCCCTAAGGCACAGGGTGCTTTTGTGACTTACAATAATGTAGAGACCACACCCGACACTTCATTCCTGGAGACTCTCGATATCCTGAATGAGACTCTTATCGAGAAGGGCGAGGAGCCTATCGTGTTCGACCACGACTGCCGCGAGGGTATCTGCGGTATGTGCTCCCTTTATATCAATGGTCATCCTCATGGCCCTGCAACAGGCGCTACAACCTGCCAGCTTTATATGCGTCGTTTCGCCAATGGCGAGACTATCACTGTGGAGCCCTGGCGTTCGGCTGCGTTCCCTGTCATCAAAGACCTTATGGTTGACCGCAACGCATTCGACAAGATTCAGCAGGCCGGCGGTTATGTATCATTCAACTGCGGCGGTGCTCAGGATGCCAACAACCTTCCCATCTCTAAAGTAAAGGCTGATGAGGCTATGGATTCTGCAAGCTGTATCGGCTGTGGCGCTTGTGTGGCTGCATGCAAGAACGGATCTGCCATGCTTTTCGTTTCGGCGAAGATAAGTCAGCTCGCTCTTCTTCCCCAGGGAGAAGTGGAGAAAGACCGTCGCGTGCGCGCTATGGTTGCCAAGATGGATGAGCTTGGTTTCGGTAACTGCACCAACACCGGTGCTTGTGCCGCCGAATGTCCCAAGAATATCAAGCTTGCCAACATCGGCCGCATGAACCGCATGTTCATCGCAGCAAAATGCAAGGAATAAGAATCCTCCCTTATAATAATCAAGCCGGGCCTTCCAAATCGGAAGGCCCGGCTTTTTTTGCATAGAAGGCCCGGCTTTTTTAACTGATTGCGGCAGAGCCGCGGCGGCAACGGCTTCGCGCCCCCGGAGAGCTCTCCCCCTAATTGCGGCATAGCCCCGGTAGGAATGGCTTCGCGCTAATTAATCTTCGACGCGAAGCCGTTGCCGCCGGGGCTCTGCCCCTATAATCAAGTGGCTGAGTGAAAATCCGGCTGCGGGGAGATGGTCCGGCTGCTTGGAATTTATAGATGCTGATAATCTATTTCTGCAATTTCTTTGGCTATTGAATTCATTCTTTGACAGTGCGAATAGGAAGGGCAAGCATTATTTCGGATATATTCTGCTTCCTTCTCATCAGGAGGAATGTAGATAATAAGCAATCTCCCTTCTGCGCATAGATCAAACATCTTTCCCTGGGGCTTGAATTTTTCGGGAAAAGGCCTGTAGGTGAGGTATATCAGAGACCCTCCATTATCTATCGCCCAATCTCTTACTTTCTTTTCATTCGGATTAATGAAGGGAGAGACCAGAACTCCGTCATTCAGAATAGTGGTATGCCATCGCTTTTTCCAGGCTTTTAATTCCGAGGGAGAATATTTACGGCTCACTTTCACCGGTACTCGCTGAAACTCAGAAAGAAGATCCCAATTCCCGTATGCATCATAGCGGTTCTTACCATCGGGACTGCATATAATGAATTGCCGGAACCAACCTGGATTGCTTTTTCTTACCAGATAACGGCGGGGATTGTCGCTGATATAAGAAAGCATCTTTTTAAGTTGATCTTTCCCTGTGAGGAAAGTATCGTGATAACCGGGAATAAAAAATTCTATTTCCGGAGGATTTCCGAGAGTTTCATATATACCGGAACATACCTTCTTTAGGGAAGCGATGATAGTGCCTAAATGAATGTCAGTCTCCTCTTTAATAAAGATTGCAAAATGCACGTGATCGGGCATTATGCAGCGACGCAGTATCGAGGTAAAAGGGAAAGCTGATTTCAGGGAAGAGATAGCATCGCCTATAATTCTTCCGATTTCGGTTACTTCAACTTTTGGAGGCCACTGCCGATCTCCGGGAATCCCCTTGACTTCCGAAAACAAAGGGAAACCCTCCGCCTTATTAAGCACAATATGATATATGCACCTGCTCCGGTAGTCATGCCCCGGACATCGGATGCCGGCATTCGGATGTTTTCGGGGAAAACTCATTTTTTAAAACTAAAGATATTATTGATAAATATTGGGGCACAGCCCCCGGCGGAAACAGTTTCGCGCCTGCTGCTTCCATCCCTTCTTCCCCCCATAGCCAACTCTTCTTCCAAAATCGCCATCCCTTCTTCCCCCATCGCTATTCCTTCTTCCAATTGTTCCTTCCATTTTCTGTTATCGCGAAGGTGTTTCCGCGCGGGGCTGTGCCCCGAAATACGGCGGAGGAGCTAACTGCCGGTTTCAGACTGCGGAGATGGTCGAGAAGGGAAGCCGATAGGGGAGAGGCATATTTTATGCAAAGATATAAAAGTCAATTAATCAAAGCAAAGAAAATTAATAAATTCCGGCTTGCCTTTGCTGAATTAAAGGAAAATAATTAAATTTGCACATACAGACCATTTCGCAGAAGCCCGGTCAAGGGGTTGAAAGCGGAGGGATTGTGAAATGACACAAGGAGTTGTGTTATAATTAACAGATTAAAAAGCGTTTATCCGCGCTGATTCTTGACTGCTTGAAATGTCTCGCAAACCTTTCTTATCTATGTCAAGGATTGAGCAACGGTAGATGCCCGTGGTATGTAGTATTTTATTTTGCATGAATTTTGTGAAAGAAGATTGCAGAATAATTAATTACATAAACTTGCGTGGGCTTCTGCAGGTTGCCGTCCGACATAGATAGGGCAATGCGAGAAGCCTCAAGCAGTAGGACGGTAACCACACTTTACGGAGTGAAGGTTGCTGAGACTACGGAAAATCTTTCTCCGGGCGTTTATGTTATCCGTCAGGGGAGTGAAACCAAGAAAATTGTGGTGAAATAAGCTTTAGATCGCTTCACCTCTGACTTGCAATAATAGAAAAGACAACAAGGTCTCAATACGGATTATGAACCTTGTTGTCATTTCTGTTTTATAATGCTTGTTTCTATATTAGTGCATACTAAGAGCCGTGGATATGAACTATGTAAGTGATATTGATTTATTGTCCCAATTGAGTGATACGGCCATGCCAAGAGCCCGGAAGGCTCTGGTAATCGTATTAAGAGTGGGATTCATCCCTCTTTCAATTCTGCTTACCTGTGCTTTCTTTACTCCCATAAGCTCTGCCAACTGTTCTTGGGTAAGATTTCGTTCTTTTCTTGCAGCCTTAATGGCTTCTCCTATATGGTAGGCTCGGATCTCCTCATTAACAGCTTCCTCAAAAGAATCACGACGTGGAGTGCCGATGTTACCCAATAGATTGTCTTCAAGGGTTTCTATATTTGTATATTTCAAATTTGCCATATTGCTATTTTTTATTTTCAAACCATTCTTTCCTTATTCGTTCAGCTTTCTCGATTTCGCTTTTTGGAGTTTTCTGTGATTTCTTTATTATTCCATGAGTTGCCACTACCAATGTGTCACTATCTCTATCCCAGAAGGCAAATAATCTATACGCTATTCCATTGTATAACGTTCGAAATTCCCAAATATCCGAATCACCTAATTTTTTGAAAAGATTTATATCCCTCACCCCATAGCGTACTTTTCGAATATTAAAAAGTACTTTTTCCTGTGCTTTAGGAGGAAGAGATGTGATAAAGTCAGTGGCTTCTGATAGGGTTATAAGATTGAACAAGGGATGTTCCATACTATTTACTTTTTGCAAATGTAAATAAAAATCTACATATTTGGAAACTTTGGTTAAATAATTTTATGTGTTTATCCAATCAAATAGTCTGTTATCCTGTGGTTTTTTGAATCGAAGCTGAGGCCTATGCGGAAGAGGCAGTGAGGATTAATGTTTAGGATTATATGACTAAAAGTTTTTATTGTTTAACAAAACTACTTGCTAATAAGAATGTCTTTGAGAGCATGAATTATTTCCAAATGATTCTCTCTACAAATAAAATGAGCATATTGAGATTTCCAAGGGTCTTTTTCTGCGATAACAATTGGATAGTTGACTATACCCTCCACTCTATATTTATGCACGTACATATCATACATCTTGGAGAAAAGCATACTTCTATATTGTTGTGGTGGGATATTTTTGTTGTGACGCTCAAGTTCTGTTACCCCATCACAATAAAAACACAGCACGGCTCCCTCGTTTTCTTTAAGAAAATCAGCAAGTATAGAGGCAATACGCATAAGGATGTTATAACCAACCATGCCGGAGCCTCCTTTTCTTACCAAGGAAACATCGTAAAAACAGAGGCTTTATAGTCTCGCATCATCTGTTATGGCAGATATGGTCGTAAGGTCATAACTCAAAAGGGAAACCAGTATGTGATCTCCCTTTGTGTTATATAAATCAAATGAAACATCCATCCTATACCTTTATTGAGAAGATACCTTTTTCCATATTTTTCATCTTCTCTATTTGTTGGTGTTTGCGATTTCTCATTAAATCAAAGAATTTACGCACCTTTTCGGAAGGATTTTCAATAATAATCTGCTTATCCATATTAGCTTCCTTTCCTTTCTTTTTCTGCAAAAATAATAAATTCTTTTAATTATAGACAAATTATCTTATAAAAAGTTTATTAGCTCCTTAAACATTTACCAAATCAAATAGTCGGTTATCTTCTTTGTCTTTGAATCAAAGCTGAGACCTATGCGGAATAGGGTTCGCGGGTCGGTGGCGAAGGGGAGGTAATAGCCTTTTTCTTCTATCTGGGCAAGGGCTACGGCGGCTGTGCCGTCAACTTTTAATTCCATTAGATATATAAATCGGTCGGTCTTGATGAGAATGTCGATGAAGCCGTCGGAAGTTTGATACTCAACACTTACGCTTGTTCCAATAAGACGGAATAGGAGATAAAGGATAAGCTGGTAATGAGATTCATATTTGGTTGTATGCTTATGAAGCTCTGAGGGTATCGAGGCTAAGAATGTGGTTAAACAGGCAATAAGTTTTTCAGGTTCTCCATCGAGAATGGCATCTAAGATATTTTCCGACACACTATCCGTTTCAGAACGCTGGAGGCGGGTGTAAATAGGGAGGAGTGAACTGAAAAAACCACTTTTAACCTCTCGGTTAGGGAAATCAAGAATGTAACGGTCCCGCTCCGGATCGTAATCCTTGATAGTGAGATAGCCGGTCTGATAAAGTAAGGCTACAAACTGTGGCTGGAAAAGAGAGATGTTAGAGATTGTTTCGCGTCTAACCCTTATGCCACTAAGTTCGGGAATCTCTTTTTGTGGATTACGAAGAAAATCGACAAGCATCGCCGGTGTACCTGTCTCAAACCAGTATTCTCCTAACCTTTCTTTTGAAAGCGCGCTCATCACACTGAAAGGATTATAGATATCAATTAGTTTTTCGGAGAAGTGATAGCCGTCGTAAAAATCTTTTAGCCTATCGTATGCAGAGGGTAAAGAAATTTCATATTTTTCGGCCAACCGGTTCATCCCTGCATCGAGATAGGTGTGGAGTTCTGCCTCCGTTATGCCGCAGATTTCTGAATACGCCTCATCAAAGGATATGTCATCGAGATTATTGAGGGTTGAGAAGATTGACAGTTTACCATATTTTGTTACTCCTGTCAGCATACAAAAATGGATATGTTCTGACAAAGGTTTGATACCTGAATAAAACCCCTGCATCTCTTCACGCACTAATTCCTGCAACTCCTGATTGCTTACATTCCTTGTCAGAGGACTGTCATATTCGTCAATAAGGATTACAACTTTTTTGCCATATTGGGAATGCAAAGACTGCACCAGACGGCGGAATTTAGTTGAAATATCATCTGCATGAATATTGAGCCCATGTCTGTGCTCAATATCTTCCAAATATCCCTTCATATAGTTAGTAAACTCTCCGGGAGAATGGAAGTTCTGACCGCTCAGGTCAATTCTCACAACAGGGAAAGAAGTCCACTCGTTCGCTTCCAATCGTTCTATTGCAAGACCTTGAAAGAGTTCTTTTCTTCCTTGAAAATATGCTTCGAGAGTAGATATTAGAAGGCTTTTCCCGAATCTTCGTGGTCTCCCAAGGAAATAATAGCTTCCCGAAGAGACAAGATTATGTATCACCTCCGTCTTATCGATATACACGTAGCCGCCTGTTCGGATAAGTTCAAAGCTCTGGACTCCGACGGGATATTTCAACTTCTTGGACATTGTATGGTTTATTAAATTTTTAATACAAAGAACTTATAGTCCCAATCTCATAACATATGAAGTTGTTTAAACTTATTTACGAATGTTAATATGAAATTATTTTTACCTTCTTTTATTAACCCTTGCGGATCTTTTTGGCTGCTTTTGCCTCTCTCATCGGCACCAACCGAGAGGTTGCTGCCTCTTCGAAAGTCAAAATCAGCTCAAAAATCTCTCGCAATTGTTAATAAAAAATAAGTTTAAACAACGAACTATATTAAAATCCAA
>CAMWUJ010000034.1 GCA_947177405.1 uncultured Porphyromonadaceae bacterium
GCTGCTCCTTCAGAGATTCAAGATTTTATCTCAAAATTGAAAATCGACGAGTTTCCTCTTAACTCAGAGATGACGAGTCAAATAGGCCGCCCTGCATTTAACATTTTTTTATTGGATGGAGTCTTAACTACTATCAGATTAAGCCTTATCGTCAGCGCTATCAATAGTGGTAGGAATGTTATTATTGGCAGGAGCCTCATATTTATATTTTGCTTCCCAACCAAGTGCGGATGCGCCAAGCACAGCGGCATCGCTCTCCTTAAGTTCCGAAAGAATCACCTTGCATTTTCCTTTGAAAATAGGCATGATTCCCTTGTCAAGGGCTTCCTGGAGCGGACGAAGAAGAAGGTCGCCGCTCTTTGCAAGACCTCCAAAAAGAATGATTGCCTGAGGGCTTGAGAAAACAATCATGTCAGCTATAGCCTCACCAAGAAGTTTTCCGGTGTATTCAAATACATCCTTAGCTATCGCATCGCCGGCCATGGCTGCGTCAAATACATCTTTAGAGGTGATTTCTTCGATATCAAGGTTACGAAGAATAGAAGGCTCGGTGCGGATCTCAAGGAATTCTCTTGCAGTGCGTGCCACTCCGGTAGCCGAGCAATATGCCTCAAGACATCCGGCACGGCCACAACCACAAATACGGCCATTGTTACGCTTCATAATCACATGACCCAATTCGCCGGCATTTCCGTCATGTCCATAAACCACCTGGCCGTTAACCACGATACCTGAACCTACACCTGTGCCTAAGGTAATCATGATGAAATCCTTCATACCGCGAGCAGCTCCATAGGTCATCTCCCCAAGAGCAGCTGCGTTGGCATCATTGGTCACTGCAACCGGAATACCTCCGAATATCTTGCTTACTGTTTCAGCCAGAGGAATGATCGGACCCCAGGGCAAGTTTGGCGGATTCACAATCTCTCCTGTATAATAATTAGCATTAGGAGCACCGATACCGATACCTTGAATTTTACCTTCTGCATCATTGAGTTTTATCAAACGCTCTGCACCTGCATGAAGCTCCTTGATATAATCATCAAAATTTGCATGCTTGCGAGTCTTGATGCTGTCGCTTGCGACTACGTGTCCACGGGCATCTACAATTCCGAAAACCGTATTGGTCCCGCCTATGTCTATACCCATGACATATGGTTTGATCATTGTCATAATTAGTAGATTTTATTTAGGTTTTACTTCTTTTCCTCTTATTTTGTGGTTAACGCGTAGAGAGAGAAGCAGGTTGCAAAATATGCTGTCAAACATATTTGAAACACATTTTAAGAAACCGGTTAAAATTTCTGATCAAAATTTCAAACTATTTCCAATATTTGCTGAATCCACGAGAAAAGGGATTAATTATAAAATATGAATTTCCCCTCTTCAACTGCAAATTTACAAAATATCCGCAACTTACAAAAAAATAGAGTAAGAAAATCGCACCTGACAAGTAATTTTTCCGAACTCATTTAACATTTTATTGTTAATATTATAAAACGGAAATTTAACATGAATCCCCTTCAAAATTTGTTTCATGCATAATCGATAGAAATTACAGAAGGAGATCCCTAATCAATTTAATATATGAATTTTAACAATTTCACTATCAAATCGCAGGAGATTGTCCAAAAGGCCATTGACTATACCAAGCAGTCCGGACAACAACAGATAGAACCTGTCCATTTGCTTAAGGCGATTTTATCCGAGAGTGAGACTATCGTTAATTTCATTTTCCAGAAGTTGGGCGCTAATCTCAACGGAGTGAAAATGGCAGTGGACCAGACTATCGCCGGTTTCCCTAAAGTAAGCGGAGGAGAGGTATTCCTCAGTCGCGAATCAAACGATGCCCTTCAGAAAGCCATTGATTTCTCAAAAAGTATGGGTGATGAATATGTATCGGTTGAGGCGATGCTGATGGGTATCCTTAAATCCAAGAGCAAAGCATCCCAGATTTTGAAAGACAACGGTATCACTGAAGATGGTCTGAAAGCTGCTATTCAGGAACTCAGAAAAGGAAATACCGTGAAAGACCAAAGTGCTGAAGAATCATATCAGGCACTTAGCAAATATGCGATCAATCTTAACGACCGTGCCCGTAATGGAAAACTCGACCCGGTGATCGGACGTGATGAAGAGATTCGTCGCGTGCTTCAGATTCTTTCTCGCCGAACAAAAAACAACCCTATGCTTGTCGGTGAACCAGGTACCGGTAAAACCGCTATCGCCGAGGGTCTTGCCATGCGTATCGTGAGAGGTGATGTTCCTGAGAATCTTAAATCCAAACAGATTTATTCTCTTGACATGGGAGCCCTGGTGGCCGGTGCCAAGTATAAAGGAGAATTTGAGGAACGTTTGAAAGCCATCGTAAACGAGGTGACCCAAAGCGACGGAGAGATTATCCTCTTTATTGATGAGATTCATACATTGGTAGGTGCCGGTAAAGGTGAAGGCGCTATGGACGCCGCCAACATCTTGAAACCTGCTCTCGCACGTGGTGAACTTCGTTCGATCGGTGCGACCACTCTTGATGAATATCAGAAATATTTTGAGAAAGATAAAGCTCTTGAACGACGTTTCCAGAAAGTGATGGTGGATGAGCCGGATGAAATGTCGGCAATTTCTATCCTTCGCGGTCTGAAAGAACGTTATGAAAACCACCATAAGGTGCGCATTATGGATGAGGCGATCATTGCCGCAGTTCAATTGAGCGTACGTTATATCACTGATCGTTTTCTCCCCGATAAAGCTATCGACCTCGTTGATGAGGCTGCTTCTAAACTTCGTCTTGAAATGGACTCACAGCCTCAGGCTCTCGATGAGGCTTCAAGGAAGATCAAACAGCTCGAAATCGAGAGAGAGGCTATCAAGAGAGAAAACGATACATATAAACTGAAGGAAATCGATGAGGATCTTGCCAACCTTCGCGACACTGAGAAATCATTGCGTGCAAAATGGCAGGCAGAGAAGACTGAAATCAATAAGATTCAGCAGAATAAGATTGATATCGAACAGTTGAATTATGAAGCCGAACGCGCAGAGCGTGAGGGTGATTATGCCAAGGTAGCTGAAATCAGATATTCTAAGATCAAGGCCAAGGAGGATGAGAATAAAGCCATTCAAGCAAAACTCCGTGAACTTCAGGGCGATGGTGCCATGATCAAGGAGGAGGTTGATGCTGAGGACATCGCTGAAGTTGTGAGCCGTTGGACTGGAATTCCGGTAAAGAAAATGGCTCAGAGCGAGAAGGAGAAACTCCTCCATCTTGAAGAAGAACTTCACAAGCGCGTAGTTGGTCAGGAAGATGCGATCCGTGCCGTCTCTGATGCAGTGCGCCGTTCGCGTGCCGGACTTAACGATCCTCGTCGTCCTATTGGCTCGTTTATTTTCCTCGGTACCACGGGTGTTGGAAAGACAGAGTTGGCTAAGGCTCTTGCCGAATATCTGTTTGATGATGAGGATATGATGACCCGTATCGATATGTCGGAGTATATGGAGAAACATTCCGTGTCTCGACTTGTCGGAGCGCCTCCGGGATACGTTGGCTATGATGAGGGTGGTCAGCTCACAGAGGCAGTGCGTCGTAAACCGTATTCTGTAGTGCTCTTCGATGAGATTGAGAAAGCTAATCCCGATGTATTCAATATCCTTCTTCAGGTGCTTGATGATGGCCGTCTGACCGACAATAAGGGACGTTTCATCAACTTCAAGAATACTATCATTATCATGACCTCCAATATGGGTTCTGATATAATCCGCGATAACTTCAAGGGATTCGCTGATAAAAAAGAGGATGAGAAGGAGAATATTATTCAGACCACCAAACAGGATGTGATGGATAGACTCAAACAGATTATCCGTCCTGAATTCCTGAACCGTATCGACGAGACAGTAATGTTCACTCCGCTTGATAAGAAGGAAATCCTTGAGATTGTTGAGATTCAGGTCAAGAGTGTTCAGAAGATGTTGGCTTCCAACGGTATCACTTTGAATGTTACCAAAGAGGCGCTCGAACTTCTTGCCGAAGACGGATATGATCCTGAATTTGGTGCCCGTCCTGTGAAGAGAACTATCCAGAGAATGGTGCTCAATCAGCTCTCAAAGGATATCCTTGCTCAGAAAGTGGATCGGGAACACCCGATTGTCATTGATCGAAAGGGTGATGACCTGGTATTTGTAAACAAGTAAAGAAAACTAAATATTAGCAGAATAAAAGGAGCATGGCTTTCACCATGCTCCTTTTGTTTACTTTTTCATGTTATTCTACGGTTTATTACATATTGATTGGAGATCTTTTGGATAGATATACTTATTCTTACGTAATTCGTGTAAAAATTCGCAACCATTCCTTTCCAGTGCTTCAACAACAAATTCAGTGCAATAGAATGAAGTAGAGTCTGAATGGTCAAAGTCAAAATCAAATGGCTTCTCAGACCTTAACCAATTGTTAATATCTTTCCGGAGGCCATCAGTATCAACTGCACAAGGAATACTTCCGGCAAATAGACAATATGATCCGTTAAGTCTTTGATAATCTTCCACGGACTCTCTCACCAAAATTCCCTTCTCAGTGGACTCATGCACAAGCCATATCCGACCTTTCTCCTTTATTATCATTCCACAATGGGAAGGGAGTGAGTCATGTAGTTCCATCCTTTTTGCACCTGTTATGGCTCTGACCACTACACTCTTCCAAGAATCTCCTACACTAAAAAAGATATCTCCTGTGTGCCATTGTGAGGTATCTGGTTCCTTATACTTTGGAGTTTTGATAATCAGCACTGATAACCACATTAGGAAAGAAAAAAGGAGTACACCAATTCCGATAAAAATAAATCGTCGGAAAGAGCGCACTCCCCTATTTAGCCTCATACCTGAAACACTTAATAAACTTATGCATATAACTTACACAAAAACCGGCTAATGCAAGGAGAAGATAAAGCCAGCTTCCCCATGCAAGAGATGCAGTGGAAGGCATGGCAATAGCGAACAAAGTCAAAAGGAGAAAACCACATATAAACCATACACCGGATAAATTTCCTTTATATGACTTAAAAATCGACATACCCATCACTTCCTGTAGTATCACAAGTATAGGGGCAGCAAAAATCAAAAGCATCCAGATGTTTCCTGCATTAAATTTTCCATTGAAAAGAAGTTTTATACCGGATGCCGTGGCCTTTCCATATACCTCTATTGCCGACCCAAAGCCAAAACATAGTAACATCAGAATTGCGATAACCACAATAATACTACGCTTATTCTCCTGAATTTTTACCAATAACTCTCTCATGACTATATAGATTACTTAATCTCAAGCTTCATGGAAGAAACATTCGCGTATTTCTCGATATCCTTTTCGGTAAAGCTGAGATAGTTAAAGCTCACCGGAGTATTTGCCATTACAATAGGGTCATTTTCTGTATTGACAGGAATAGTGCCAACCTGTGTGGAAAGAACTTCCTGACCCTCTCCATTATACCCAACTAAATACACTTTAGCAGAATTGACATATTTTCCTGAGTTAACAGAAATATTTTCAGCCGCCTCTGCTTCACCGTTAAGTTTATAGAAAGGATAAAGTCCGTTAGGTTTGAGTCCCTCGTAACTTAAAGTGATAGGTTTAACCACCTTGATACTGCCATTAGTGATGTCAAGAGCCTTTCCATCAATTGCCTTTCCGGCTGTCGCAAGTTTCTCTTTCCACTCTTCTTTAAGTTTATCAGTCTTTTTCAGATACTCGGCTTTATCTTCATCGGTCTTAATATTCTTGGCTTCCTCTTTTAATTTTTCTGATTCCTGCATATACTTGGCATATACAGAAGGGAAGTTTCCAAAAATCATAGTGTCTTTACCGCTTTCCCCCGAGCATGAAGTCAAAGCAGGTAGAAGCATGGCGATGATTGCCATAAAACAAAAAATCTTTTTCATCGTCATAGTTATTTAAATTTAATATTAATGAAGTTGTTTAAACTTATTTACGAATGTTAATATGAATTTGTTTTTACCTTCTTTTATTAACCCTTGCGGATCTTTTGGGCTGCTTTTGTCTCTCTCATCGGCACCAACCGAGAGGTTGATGCCGATGAGAGAACCAAAATCAGCTCAAAATTGAAAATCGGCGAGTTTCCAAATATAGAAGAGGACGAGCCAAATCTCTCGCAACTGTTAATAAAAAATAAGTTTAAACAACTTCAATTTATGAATTTCGGTCCAATAGGGATTGTATCAACCGGATTGAGTGAAACTTTATATGTGTCACCAATCTGCTCACCAGGTAATTTACGCAATGCACGTTCATCATCTGTTATGATCACTTCAAATTCACCATGCTTGTTGATATAGCCATCCCATCCGTAAAACACACCTTCATCGTCATCAAAACTTATCTTGACAGGTGCATACTCTCCCGGATAGAAATCTCCTATCTTAGAAGGCCATAAAGGTTCTTCAAACCAGGATTCATAAGGAATGAAGATTTTTAATTTTCCATCCTTTGAGACAACATATCTATTTGAAAGTGTGATTAGACCGGAATCCCCTTCGGTAATTACAAAACCACCTCCCCAAGCAAATGGAGTCTCTACATGATCCCATAAATATGGACCCATAGAACCAACCACTTGAAAATCCTTATTAACAATCTTTACATCAAACTCTCCTCCAAATTTATCTCTATCTATCACAAAAGCATATCCATTATGAAAATCAGAAACTATGTCATAACTTGCCACGGCATTTCCTGCAAGATCATAATAAGTAGGTTTTTGGAGTGTTTTCATATTTCTTCTTATAAAATAGCCTTCTGAAATATATTTACTCACAAAATCATCTTCTCTATTGAAAAGATCTACTACAGTATTCCCCTTTGCATCTATAAACATCTCCTTATTATCTAAGTCGGTAACCCAGCAATAGCCATTCTTAAATTCATCTGCAGAAGAATAGACTGGCTTTATCGCCCAGTTTCCTTCCTTATCAATAAAGCCTGTTTTTACTTTGTATTTACTGCTGTAACCGCTCTTTTCCTCATAACGAATCTCTACACGACGCAAACCATCACGAAGCGGACCCACGTTCAGAACAACAGCTGTGGGAGAAGACAGATGTTGCAACACCTTATTTCCTTTAGTGTCTATACAGAAACCTTGCATGCCTTCCTGCACGACTGCTATTCCATCATGGAATTGGGAAACTTCACGATAAGTTTCTGGCAGTCTTCTCGCTGTGCCATCCGTATAAAGGATAATAAAAGGTGGATTTCTCTTTCCATTTGGAAGATCCTGCAATATCACAGCGCCATTATCAAAAATAGGAAATTGTCCTTCGACACATTTATATCTATTTTCTGTCAGACGTTTTCCGTCAAGAGTATAAAACCCAAGATATGGAATATAATCACCGGGCTTTATTTCGTATGTAGCAAATATCCCCTCACTAACAGGCACTATTTCAGTAAAGCTATTTTGAGGTTTCTTATAGAGGAACTTAGTATTGGAAGTTACATGAGGCATAACCGCTCCCATAGCTTTAATTTTCTCCATAAGAATATTTTCTTCATTATCTCCATTCTCTTCACTACCCTTTATATCATCCTCTTCATAATCAGCTTGCAAAGATATCTGAGAAGAGGACTGACTGGAAGAAACCGTATTGTGGGCAGCTGAATTTTTATCCTTTTTGTTATCTTTTCCTTTAGCTGCTTTCTCCACCTTATCCAATCCTTTATTCACTTTCTCCAATCCCTTATTCACTTTCTCCAATCCCTTTGATATTTTATTGAAGAGCTGAGCATTACTTTCAGGAATACACCCCAAAAAAACAATGCAAACCAAAGAAAGAATTGTAATTTTATTTATAATTTTTTTCATTGCACTCGATTTATACTAATGATTTTTTAAAAGTAAGTTGGTATAATCAATAACCCTTTTTAAGATAACCCATATTTATCGCTTTCATAATCAGGTCGGCCACGTTAACGGCTCCCAATTTGGAAAACAAAGCTTTTCGATGTGCCTCAACCGTATTGTCGGAAACAAACATGGCTGCCGCTATCTCCCTTGAAGTTTTTCCTAATGCAATATGATGAAGAACTTCGAGTTCTCTTGCAGATGGATGCACACTGTTATCACCCGCAATCTTCAAAGAACTTCTCACTTCATCACAATAGTACTTCCTTCCCTCAAGGTTTTCCTTTATAGCAAGAATGAGTTCCTCCGCATCTCCTGTCTTATATACAATCGAATTAACATCCTTTGCAAGAAGTTTTCGAAGGGTCCATATTTCATCATGAATCGTACTTACAATTATACGTGCATCCGCACATCGTGCACGGATCATCTCAATCAATACAAAACCATCAATATCGGGTAATTCAAGGTCGATTATATAAAAGTCATACCTTGCGCCCTTATCCATTTCATTTACAAGAGAAGTGGAGGTGCTATACTTTTCTACAAAGTTCGCCCCATTATTAAGAAGAACAGCATTTATCCCTTCCCTTATTAAATCATGGTCATCGACAATCGCTATTTTCATATGGGATAATATGGATTCACTATTCATTCGAAGGCGTTTAATTTTGTTTTTTACAAAATTACTACGCCTTAACATATTAAGCAATTACGGAATTCCGTAGTTTTTCAATCTACCTATTATTATTTATCCGTTTCTACTCTTAATATTATTTGGGTACCATGATTTTCTGACAGTTCCAATTCAATATCACCATTTATAGAGTTGGCCCTCCTTCTTATTGAATTCAAATCTGATTCCTTTTTTCCGGAATTTTTAAAATGTCCATTATCACATACTTCAAGATTCAATTGATCTCTTTTCTTAACAAGTGATATGGATATCGTGTCTGCACCCGAGTATTTAACCGCATTTCCTACAGCCTCCTGAACTATTCGATATATTTCTAAAGCTAAGTCATCCTTTATCAGACTCCAATCGCCAGCCTCAGAAGATGAGTTATATTCAAAAGTGATAGTTCCTGCATTAGCTTCCTGCTGTTTTCGGATAAAATGACGCACCACTTCATCCAAAGTGGCATAGGTAAATTCAGGAGGTAGCAATTCATGAGAAATTCTTCTTACTGAATCCCGGCAAATGGAAATCTGTTTTGCAGCTTCTTCAACAGATTTGCGGTTACGAAGATTCATCTCCACTGCCAAAAGATCATTACACACTCCATCATGCAACTCGCCGGCCATTCTTTTTCTCTCACTCTCAAGACCTTGTAAATACTGTTTGGTTAGTTTGGTGCCGATCTCAGCGCGAAGTTTTGTAAACTCCATCTCTTTTTCTATTCTTCTCCTTTTCTGGCGTGATGCATATAGAACGAATAAAATTCCCATTGTCAGGAGAATCCCTAAAGATATAAAAAGCCACATCAATATATTAGCCTTTCTCGCTTCGCTCTGAGCTAATGCAAGCTCAGTTTCCTTAGTGTTGTATTTCACGGTAAGATCTCTCAGACTCTCGGCTTTCTCTTTCTCCCATATTGTATCACGGAGTTCATTCCCTTTGAGTAGAGTTTTATATGCATTTTCATAATCTCCAAGTCCGGCATAGGCGATATGCAAATTTTACAAATGGAAGATTATCTATTCCTTCTGAGTTGATAATCTTATCAAACCATTCGAGAGATCCTTTTTTATCATCATTTTTCAGACATATCGAACATTCTGCCTGATAATATACAAGCTTTGCCATTAGAGATTCCATTTCGGGAAGCAAATTTCTGCATATTTTCCTCCATTCTTCCGTCTTAGACTTATCTCCGGATCGATCGGAAATCAACATTGCATAGGCTGCCGCTCTGAAAGATGCCTCATCATCCCCGGCTTCCTTAGCATTGGAATAGGCCAGACTCTGATATTTAGACGCCTCTTCAAGTTTTCCACACCCCGTCAGAACAGATCCTACCACTCCTAACACAGTAGCCTTGAACTCCGGATCTTTGCTTTTTTCACACCATTCTCCTGCCTTAACAGCATTTGTAGCTGCCTCATCCTTATGCTGCATATCCAGATCAAGCACCGCCATATTTATATAAAGCGATGCTATCTCTTCAATAGCTTCCTGACTTGGCTTATTTCGAAACTCCTTTGATGTCGCTATTTCCATAGCAGCTCCGTAACTCTTCAAAGCATCCTCAATACGACCCACCGAACGAAGATAAACTCCTTGTCCGGCCAAAGTCCCCATGATCTGAACTTTATTATTAATCTTCTTTGAGAGGGTTATCGCTTTCTCTCCGATCATGATGGCGGAATCACTTTTTCCGATACTATGCAGACTATCAGCCTGCGCACGAAGCAATGAAATTTCTTTTATATCTTGGGTTTGACCGAAAGTGCAGAAAGAAATGAAAACAGATAAAAATAAAACAAATTTTTTCATAGCGAGAAAAATATAAAGGTCCTCCAAAAGCAAATACAAGATACTTACTTTCAGGGAACCTTTTGGTTAACATTATCGTGCCAAAGACACATTCACCGAGATCCCATAATTGGAATTGCTTGTGGGATATGAAGAATTGCTCACAAGTGGAGTATTGGTCTGGTGATCAAAGAAGGCATTGAGCGTGATGCGTTTGCTTAGCACGTATGATGCCATAAAATTAATCGAGAATGTCTGGGTGCCTTGAGTGGCCTGGGTATAGGCTGTCTCAATCTTCCGGATAAGGCTCTGGTTGTTGGCAAACGACAGGTCGAGATTCAATGACAAGTCGTTTGATACACCTCCCTGCTTTCCTCCGATCTTCAGGATCTTATTGAAGTTAGCTATCTTATAGCCTGCTCCGACCTGGAATTGCTTGCTCGTTGTCTCCACAATCTGACCGGCGCTACTGTTAAGATTCAGTGTCCTCGAATCCCTGTATTCAGCATTAAAAGTCAAATCATTATGCAGAGTCACTTTTGCTCCGATAAGAGGAGCGAACTTCTCTGTGATTGCAACCGTATTAATATTGAAAGGAGTGGAAGGAATAGGATTATTGGTCTGTACATCCTGAATAAATCCTAAATTGCCATCCACACTTACCCAATTCATATAACTTGAATAAGATCCGATGGAATATGTACACTGATAAGCATGGGATAGAGTGAATGCCTTAAACCATTTGCTTAGATTTCCAAGTTTCACAAGACCATCATAAGTGATTCGCCAGTTTGGACGCATAGCAGATAGTCCATCAAAATGTGACAAGGATATCTTGTCGGGACTCACACCGCTATAAGCCGCAAGGAAAGCAGGAATCATCACATCCGAACTTGTAGGACTCACTTGTCCGACTTCCGGATTATACACGCCACCAGCATAAGGAGTCCCCTCGATAAACCCGGAATTAGGATAATGCAATCCTCTATATTGTCCGTCCACCCTATCCGCCACAACCGGAAGGTAAGCGAGGAATTTTGAGAATGCATCGGAAGCATAACCGTTCTCCGCCTTTGCATTGCGAAGTGAGGTGGCAAAAGCCCAATGAGTTCTTACATAAGATCCGGCATACGATGTCGGATTTCCATTATACATGAATTGCATCTGCTCCGTGCGTGAATCGGTAAGATTAGAAGTCAGCAATATCTTTAGCCCCTTTATAGGCTCAAGGGTCAATTCAAAATTAAACTCCTTGCTTCTGTTCCATAAGGCCGGCGATACCTGTTCGCTATCGGTGATAAGCCAACCGCGATCTTTCGCCTTCTCTACATAATCATCTCCATAGAAGCCGAATGCGAAATCAAGGCCGGGAGACATCGGTCCGTAGCTCTGAGATTGACCGAACACATTCCCGATATTGGGTGCGAAGAGAGGAAGATTCAATGAGTGAGAGCTCTTATAGCGGAACGACAGAGATCGTGTCATCATCAGGAATCTGAGACTGTATTCGGCTATATCAGTGCCTACCGAAGCTTTATCTTCCTTTATGATTTCTCTTACCGTTACTTTTATATCTTCTGTGCCGCGATCGGTGATTTCAATAGTATTTTCATCCACCACCTTATAGTTCAGCTTCTTTATCTTTCCTCCTACTTCAGCGGTAAACCTCACCTTCTTGGTCTTAAGGTTATGCTTCACGAAAGTGGAAGAATCATTATTCAAAGTAAAAGCCCTTTCGAATTTCTTCGCTTTGCTGTTTTTTGACTCCGCTTTCTCTTTCAGGTCCTTATCCTTCTTCTTATCCTTTATATTGGCTTTAGTAACATTTGAAGATCTTGCACTTGAAGAGGTCGAGAATCTTTTATTGATTTTCTGAAGATATTTGGATTTATTGTATAGCGTCTCGAAATTCAGACGCGCGTCTGCATTCCACGACGACTGGTTCTGAATAGTATTTCCCAGATAGAGATCCTCAACGGTTGCTCCCTTGTCCCATTTATACACAGAATTATAAGTCAACGACCCCGTGAGATAATCCAGGAATGGGATTCGATTGAAAGGAGCCTTATAGCTTCCGGTAAATGTCTGGTTATAATTCCAGGGAGTTCCCATGTGTCTGACTGAGGTGAGAACTGTTTCTTTCCATTCTTCGTATTCATTCGGAAACAGTTTTTTATTTACAGCACCCACGGTCTCCTCAATTCTTGCAGTAGTATTGCTTGAGAATGAAAGAGTTAGAGATTTTATCAGATTCCATGTCAAAGATAGCTGTCGGTCCCAGGTAAAGTTTTTACTTACTTGGACTGGAAGTCTGAAATCCACATCTACCTCGCTGCGTGTCTGCTCCTCATAATAATATCTCTGCACTCCGGTATAGAATGTCAGATTATTGAAAAGCCAGTTAATTTCCCAATCCTTGAAGAATTTAGCTGTCTTCCCTTTTCCCTTGATAAAGGAGAATGGTTTCAAGGGTTTTATATATGGTGAATACGAGTATGTGAAATTTCCACGGTAGTCGTTTGTGTTCTGATACTCCGTAGTCGGGTCAATGTTTCGCTGCTTATTGAATGAGAATGACACCTGGAAGTTAGCGGGATCCCAAGGCATAGGCGTTTTGCTTTGAACATTGAATTTCAGATTAGAAATCGAGAAACTCTCCACCACCTTTTTGGTGACGGCATAATTCTTTATGGAATCCTTCTCAGTCTTGGTGGTAGCCGCATCCAATGCATCTTTCAAAAGTATATCCTGGTCAAGAGGATTATATTTCGGAGTGGTCAATTCCTGCGAACGGGAATAATATATGGGAGCGGAAAGTTTGGCTTTCTCAGGGAAGAATTTCCCCACATCTCCTTGAACGGCAACATTATATTGCTCATAGTCGTCAAGACGACGAGAAGAAAGACCCTGGTCAACACTTCCGAAACCGGCTGTCTCCTTATGCGCAGAGAAATTCACCATCGCAAGATCACTCATGGCGAGATTTGCATTCACATTTGCCGCCCATCCACCTGATTCATTGAAATCAGTAACCTTCAGCTCATTCACCCACACATCACCATCCTTAACACTGTTCGAACGGTTGCGGATACCGATTAGCATAACCCGGATGTCACTCAGAGACGGGTTACCAAGCACTGAAACTGTATTTTGATTATTATTGGGATCATGGTCTGAATAAAGAACGCCATACCCCACTCCATCTACATTGGCGCTCTTGTCCCGATTCCTTTGTGTCTTAAGAGATGTGAAGATTTCAAACGGAACATCCATGAAATTGGATATAGGCCACACCTTCTCTCTGTCTGCCACACTTATATTGCTATAAGATCCCGGGGCTGTTAGCTGCAGAGGAATTTCATACTCATAATAGTTATTTTTCACATCCGATCCCAATCGAATGAACATAGACAAATCGCCATTCTTGGTATTGGTCATGTTGTCGATAAGGGCCTCAGCGTGAACCCACATCTGCATACGCTTATATATACGCAGGTCAAGCTGGGTATTCTTATAAATACCCCTTGCATCACCGGGTTGCAGACCGGTAACCTTCATTGATAATGACTGTTCGTTAAGCTGGGTGGCTTGCGACTGTCCCGGGTCCTGAATACGGGTCACACCCGGAGGCAGTACATAGTTTACAGGTGTTCGTCCGCTATTCTCCTCTATATTCACCACCGACATATCAAGTTCTCCCTCTGCCGGGGAATCATTTCGACTGTTAAGATTAAACTTATAATCTCTCCATTCACCTCTCACCAACTCAAGTGTTGCGAAACGGAGGTGTGTCGTCTCCTTGAAGCCGGTCATGAATATACGTGCGAAACGGACAGTAGAGAAATCATTTATTCCTCCAACCACTTTATCAGGCGCACTCAATGGTATCTTGAACTGATACCACACAGCTCTCTGCTTCCCTGCAGGAGTATTTACCTCTCTTTCCTGAACATCTGTCACATAGTTTTTACCCACTTCAAGATCTTCCGGACGAATCGACACTTTATACTGGAAATACCGCTCATACTCATTCAATGTATTATCTTGGTTGATATCCTCCACATCCGGCACCGCGCGTGATGACTGATAGTAGGGATTTGGAGACTGATCAGGAGACAGAGAGTTTCCTTCCACTCCGTTATATCTCTTGTATCTCATCAGAATATCAGCATGAGTCTCATCATAATAGGGACTACGGAAGAAATGATAGTTATCACCGGCAGGGTCGTTCATAGGAGAGAATGGATCATCCTGCATCTCAGAGATGGTGGAAGCAGGCAATTTTTCACGCAGCCTGTCGAGATAATCCTTGTATGAACTGAATCCGTACTCATCCTCATTAGGAAGTCCGTCAAGACCCACGTCCTGCATCAATCTTGCATTTTCCGAATTCTCAAAAGCATAGGTCAATGAATTTTGACGAGACACTTTACCCCACTTTGTCTCAGAAATCCATTCATTGTTTCCATCCACAGGGAGACCATTCTCATAACTCTTCATTCCATCCTTAAGGATATCCTCACTTAACTCACCGAAATTGAAATAGAGATCTCCTCCTTCCGTATTGGGATTATTGGGATCAAGGAATGGATCAAGCATCCAGAACTGAAGATATTCCACATTGGATGTCTCGAAATTAGTATTGTCCATCTTTCTCATTATACCACCCCATCTCTTTTCTGGAGCAAGCAGACTTCCATCAGAATTCATCCCCTCCGCATCAAGGTTATATGGGCCTCTTTCCTTCGGATAAAATGAAAGATTAAGGGTCTGGATATAATTGGCCTCACCGGAAGCCAAGTCGCGATAAGGATATAGTTCACTTATCTTGACTTCCCTCACATACGGATTTGAAAGGAACCAGGGGTCACTTTTCATATAACCGGGCACCATTGAGGAATTTCTTTGAGTCCACATCCTGTCGATATAATACCATGCCAACAATGCACGGTTCTTACCATAGGCCACATCATTCATCAGACCCGCCTCAGGGAACAATGCATCAGCTCCGGAATCGTATGGTGTGGAAGCAAGAAACCACGAATAAGGTGACCGCAGATCGATTCCGGTCTGGGTCGCTTCAAAATCATCAATATAGCTCGAACCTTTGCTTGATCCGCTCCTCTGTTTGGCCGGAACAAGTTGGGCAAATTCAGCATTGACACTGAATGTGGAGGGAGCTGTGGCATTTACCGTCGGGATTTTGTTAACCAGATTGGTGAGCCACATAAATTCCTTGTTATAAGACAGGTTAAGGCCCCACATCGTATTATTGATCACCTCATCTCCGATATTCACCTTTTCCGTGAGTGCCTTTTCTGAGAAATTAAGTAATGTTCCACCGATAGTCAGATCCTTATTGAATCGATATTGGGCGTCAAGTCCGAGAAGAGTCTTTCGCTGCATACTATAGAGCGATTGGTTTTCCAACGTAACGCTCACATTGGTTCCTGAATCTATTATGCTTTGATTGGTGATCGTAACAATACCCATGGAATAATCCACGGTATAGTCGCTATTCTCGGTGAGCACCACTCCCCCGGCCATGACAACAACCGACCCCCTGGGAACATTCATTGCATTAAGCCGAATTGTCGCACCGCCCGAGGCCTGATATTCACCTACCAGCGAATACTTGTTTTTATCCGCAAACTGCCGAGCAACCACCAAGGTTGAGTCATATAGCTCTTTATAGACATATTCTTTTGCAATCTCCGGATTGCCTATCTTTCTCTCAAGATGCGAACCAAAGGGCTCTGCAACGGGGAAAATAATCTTTCCCGAGTTTGACTGAACAGTATATCCCTCTATATAATCAAAAAAGCCATCCGAATTAGATTCCTGATTCGAGTCAATCCGGTCAAGATTCATCACTTGAAGCAATGGTATATTGCTTATCTCGCCTATCGGTAAATAATTGATCTCTGTGCCCGTAGTGTCTGAAAGGAATTTTATATTGAGCTTGAAGTTTTTGCTCTGAAGCTGATATGCACCCAATGCATACACATTCTTCATCATCAGTCGCCACATAGGCAGCTTCGGTGAAACTGTGGTGCTTCGAAGCATTTTCAGATAAAGAGATTCCGAAGTATTGGTTACATCTGAAGAAAACTCTCCAACTTGATATACTCTTCCTCCGTAGGTGTATTCGTATGCCACAGCAAGCACCTCATCCGTGTTAAGAGCAGATTTCAGTGAAATATATCCCAGATCTGAATTGAGAGTGTATTCGCTGGTTTTCAAAAGCCGGGCGCTCTCCACCTTCTCATAATCCTTTCCTCCCTCAATGCCGTATGCACGCAAGGGCTCAAGAGCCTGAGTAACCATATTGATATTACGGGCATCAGGATAATCGGTTTTCACCTCCTCAAGAAGATTGTTAGATTGATTGGAGGGTACTCCCTGAGAAGGATTCGGAATCCAGTGATCATTGGCAAGATTTGTATCCTCACCAAGATCCATAAATCCCACAAAGTTACGGCTTTCATTGAAATTACTGTTTTTGTTGGTAACCCACACCTCTATGCGGGTGATCTTGATTCCTGAAGATACATGGGGGAGCTTGGAAGCGAAGCGGTCGTAGTTTTCATAAAAGTACTGAGCCAGAAAGAAGTGTCGGTTGGCATCATAATTATCTGCTTTCACTGAAAACTTCTGAGTCTGGACTCCTCCTGATGTGCTCACTGTCTTGGATTCGGAATTCTGTTGCGACAAAAGTCCGGTAAGAGTAAGTTTACCAAACTGAAGCTTAGTTTTGAAACCAAAAAGAGCCGTACCTCCTCGGATAAGGCTTGATCCGGTGGTCATGCTCACATTACCGGCCTCTATGCTCTTTATGATTTCATCCTCCTTTCCTTCATAGTTGAGTTTAAGGTTTTTGGAATCAAAATCGAATGTCGCATCAGTATTATACGACATATTGAATTTCAACTTGTCGCCAACTGAGGCATTGATAGTAGCCTGTATCTTCTGGTCAAAATCGAAATAAGTCTTCCTGCGATTACGAAGCGACAACGAGGGATTATCGGTCTTATTACTTTTCACACCCATTGAAAGCTGGATAGAACCTTGCGTAGTGAGACGCACACCTCCGGGTCCGAATACTTTTTCCAACGGACCCAAAGCAAAGTTCATGTCAAGAATATTGAAGGGTTGTTTCTCCTTCTGCTCAAAGCTCTCCGCATTCTTTCCCCGGAAATATGAATACATATCCTGGCGCATCATTGCCTGATTATATTCCTCTGGAGTCATCATAGCCGGAGTGACTATATCCTTATCTCCAAGACGGGTATGAATAATATACATTCCTGTCTCAGGATCATATATCGCTTCTGTCTTGATGTTGGAAGGAGTGCGGAGGTCGGCTGCATATTCACCCTCCCCCGCCACTTCCTCCGGAGTGAACGGAATAGTGGGACGCACTTCGAATCTCATTTCCGTGGAATCTTTCTTATTCACCGAAGAGGTTGTATTCAATCCCGAAACAGATGGATTAAAAGGAGGAGGAGGGGCAAGTTCGCTTTTGTGATATTGCGAATAGCCTATAAGCGATAAAAGCAGTGTCGAAACCAACACTGCCACTACAAAGTATCTCTTGTGGAAAACCCTCATCTAAAGCATCTTCAATGCCTGCTTTATCGCCTTTTCCGTGGTTAGTGTCGGATCGGCTGCAAAAACTTTCTTCAGCACTTTCTGACTCTGCTGGGCCGTAAATCCAAGCATTATCAGGGCGGCGACGGAATCATCATACGATTCGCCTGCAGGCGTACATGCTATTAACGTCTTTTCATCCGCTTTTATTTTATCTTTAAGATCTACAATTATCCTTTGTGCCGTCTTTCCTCCGATTCCTTTCACCGACTTCAACGCGGAATCCTGTCCGGAAGCTATAGCACTCTCAAGTTGCTCTGTGGTAAGCGAAGAAAGTATCAAGCGAGCTGTGTTAGGCCCTACTCCACTGACTCCTATCAAAAGACGGAACAGCTCTCTGCTTCTCTTGCTGATGAATCCAAATAAAACATGCGCATCCTCTCTTATTGATTCATGCACATATAGCTTCACCTCCCCTACCGACTGAATATTGGGATAGTCGATTAATGTTATATTGATTTCATAGCCTATTCCCATGCAGTCAAGCACGGCATAGGTTGGTGTTAGTTCAGCTACTTTTCCAATTATATAATCTATCATTTCTCTATAATGTTACTTGGTTCCTTTTAAAAAAACTCTTTTCATATAATTCTATTGCATATCTCACGTTTATTAATGAAGCTGTTTATATTTTTTGGCATAAACTCATAATATTCCTTATAATGATGAAAAAAGTTTTATCTATTCTCTGCATAGTTATTTGCAGCCTCTTTTGTACTCTCTCCTCATCTGCTCAAAGCGTATCAAAATCAGAGATGCCCGAGCTTGTAAAAATACTTAAATCACAACTACCGCAGACTATTGATGATGCATTAGTATGGACCAACTGTTATCTGCGAAACTCCAATTCTGAAATGGTAGTGGAATTCACTATAGATCCATCCAAATTAGGAATTACATCTTCGGATATGATTCGAGGATTTAACGAGATGACACCAAGTGAAAAGAAAGAATATCTTGGTCCGGATTTTGCCAAAATAACAAATATTATTCCTGTTCCCATTTATGCGATCTTTATTTTCCCTGATGGTCAGAAATATAGCATGCGTTTGTCAGAATGATAAATTTATAAGGAATGGAATCTCTTAACTCCCCTTTATTGGATTCTGCGGTCGCGGAGCTTTCAAAACTTCCCGGTATCGGAAGAAAGACTGCTTTGCGACTCGCATTGCATCTTCTTCGTCAAGAGAAAGAGACTGCTTTCAATCTTGGAAATTCGATCATCAACATGAGGCAGAATATCAGATATTGCAAGCGCTGTCATAATATCAGTGAATCTGAGATCTGTCCTTTTTGCAATGATTCCCGACGCGATCAGCACACTGTCTGTGTAGTAGAGAATGTGAAGGATGTTCTGACTATTGAATCGACTCACGAGCATAAAGGACTGTATCACGTGCTTGGAGGACTTATTTCCCCTCTCGATGGAGTGTCTCCCTCCGACATAGAGATTGATTCGCTTGTGAAGCGTGTGAAAGAAGAAGAAATTACAGAAATTATTCTTGCTTTAAGTCCGACAATGGAAGGCGATACCACAAATTTCTATATATATCGAAAACTCAGCGGTCTTCCTGTGAAGATAACCATGCTGGCACGCGGTGTTGCCATTGGAAACGAACTTGAATATACTGATGAATTAACTTTAGGTCGTTCGATTTTAAATCGAACGCTTTTTACCGATACATTTCATGAATAAGTTTTTATGTGATGATACCTTGATTCTGCGACCGGTTGAACCTTCGGATGCAGACTTTATGTGGGAGGTGGAAAGCGACAGCACACAATGGGTTCAGAATTCTTTAGTAGCCCCTTTCTCTAAGGAAAATCTCCACCAATATGCCTGTTGCTATGAAGCAGACCCCTTTCAAGCAGAGCAACTCCGCCTGATCATCACAAGCATTGCCGGGGACTACGTAGGAATCGCTGATCTTTACGAATTATCTTCTCAACATCGCACATCCATGGTCGGCATCTACATTCTGCCCGAGTTACGAGGAAAAGGATTGGGCATGAAATCTCTCGAAATTTTGGAAAATTACGCTTCAAGAATTCTTAACTTGCGTCAACTTGGAGCAAAAATTGTGGATGGGAACGACATCAGCATGGAGCTTTTTCTAAAGTCGGGATATGAATGGAGCGGAACTCTGAAAGAATGGATATTATCCGGTAAATCAAGCTATTCACTTCATTTGCTTCAAAAATCTCTTTAAGACTTCGGCTCAACAACAATAATTGTCAGTTTTCCTCCGGATCCTGCGGAATAATTAGCCAGCTACGAAATTCTTTTCCCAGTTTTTCCACTTCTCTTCGCCAATAATCATTACCATTGCCTAATAGTGCGTCCCTCATCCGTTCAGGATGAGCTAATGCCCATGAATGATTCATTATTTCAACATTCAATTGGTCTTTCGACCATCCGCTATATCCAAGAAAGAACCTTAATTTACCCTCAATGCTCTCCTCATTGTTGATATAGTCCATCACCTGGTCGAGATTCGCTCCCACATAAAGTCCGGGAGCCACTTCTGATGCCCCTTCAAAGTGATCCCCTAATGTGTGGAGCATAAAAAGACGGTCTGACTCCACCGGCCCACCTGAATAGATTCGCACTCTCTTTCCTGCTTGCCACTGAGGGAAAAGATCTTGTAAGGTTACCGGAGTAGGAACATTTAAAGTCAGGCCCACATGGCCATGATCCTTATCCTCTTCCAAAAGCAATATTACACTTCTTTTAAAATATGGCTGGTCGAGGAGTGGCTCTGCTATCAATAAATCTCCTTTCTGAGGATTTAAGCCCTGTGGATCCTTATATATTAATGATTCTATATCTATATCGCGGAGCGAATTTCCCCGCAATGAGTTTTCATCTATATTCATTTTCAGTGTATTCTTCATTTTTATATTTAATTTCAGGAGCTTTGTGATTTTAAGGTCACTTGAATAATTCTCCTCTTTTATAATGTGTTCTCTTATTATTAACAAGCTGTTCCCCTATAGGGTTGTCTTCAATAATATTTATTTAGCTTCCTTGGTAAATCTTCTCTTCCATACGGTATCACACTATAAATCGGGTTTTACAATTATTTTCATTTTTCATTAATCTTTTTATTATCTTTATTTGTTTAAAATGCAGTTATTAACCTCAGAAGGTTTTATCCTTCTGGCAAAACACACAAATTATGAATCTTGATGAAATTAAAGGAAAAGCAACTGAACTTATGGGTCAGGCTGAACAACTCAAAGGAAAGGCTGAAGAATATCTGAACAATCCTCAGATGCAAGAAAAAATCAATGATCTTAAAGAGAAGGCTGAGGACTTCATCGCCGACAAAACAGATGGTAAAGGCATTTTAGGTTTCGGGAAAAAATAAAATCTGTAATTATAAAAATATAAAGACTGCTTGTGCGATAAATATCGCGTTGGCAGCCTTTATTATTAATTAAGGGTGAGGAGAACCTCACCCTTAGTGATTCGTGCAGGATTCAAACCTGCAACCTTCTGATCCGTAGTCAGATGCTCTATTCAATTGAGCTAACGAACCATGCTCTCATCCCTGATTGCGATTGCAAAATTACTCCATTTTTTTTAAATAGGCAAATTTTTCAGCGATTTTTTTAAAACAAATATTCAATTCCGCAATTCCCCTCAATCCCTGCAATGGGAGGAGCTATTTTCTGAACCCGTATCTTTCCCTCAATTATTTCAGGCCATTTATCTTGGAGACGTTCGCTTATTTCCAGAGCAACCGTCTCTAAAAGAAGCCATTCCTCTTTCATTATCTCCTTAATGATGTTGTAAACCTCAGCATAGGAGATGCTGGTGCTTAAATCCTCCTTTTTAAATAAGGAGGATTCAATAGATAATTCCACATTCAGTATGAATTCATTTCCTATAAGTCTCTCCTGAGGATACACGCCTATCTTTGAATAGAAGTGCAAGTCTGAAAGAAGGATACGGAAGATTTTCATCATGCTATGACACCAACAGGTATTTTATTAACACGACGTTCATGGCGACCACCCTCAAACTCCGCATTTAGATATGCGTTCACAATATCCTTTGCTTCTGCTTCGGATACAAAACGAGCAGGAAGCACACACACATTTGCATTATTATGCTGACGTGCAAGTGAGGCGATTTCAGGAAGCCAACAAAGTGCCGAACGTATTCCCTGATGGTGATTCAGAGTCATGTTTATACCATTTCCTGACCCACACATACATATCCCAAAGGCACATTCTCCCTTTTCTATAGCCTCTGCAGCAGGATGGGCATAGTCAGGATAATCGCAGGATTCCGTGCTATTGGTGCCGAAATCTTTAACTTCATACCCTAATTCGTTGAGATAGACTTTTAATGTTTCCTTCAGTTCATATCCCGCATGATCACATGCCATCGCTATGATTTCCATAATTTTATTCTTCTATATTATTACTTTTTGTTTCTTCAATATTTTCACATGACTCCTCCCCGGAATTTTCTCCGGATTCTTCACTCTCAGATTTCTCATCTTTTTCAGGACGAAGCTCCTCTTTAACTTCCGGGCACTCTCCCTCCTCAATCTCCCTGTTTACTGAAAAGATATAATCGATGAGCTCCTCTCTACCTCTGTTTTTCTCTGACGAGGTGATGAAAATCGGAGGAAGCTCCTCCCACTCCTTGAGCAAAACCTTCTTATAAGCATCCACCTTCGCGAGTCCGGCATTCGGGCCAAGCTTGTCTGCCTTTGTGAATACTATGGCGAACGGGACACTGTTCTCACCCAACCATCTTAAAAACTCCAGATCAATTTTCTGAGGTTCATGTCTTATATCAATAAGCACGAAAAGGAGTGTCATCTGCTTTCGGCCCAATATATATTCCTGTATGATTCTTCCGAATTCCGCCCTTTGGTCTTTTCCTCGCGCTGCATAGCCGTACCCCGGAAGATCCACCATATACCAAGCTCCATTATCCATTCTGAAATGATTTATCAGAAGTGTCTTTCCCGGTTTTTGCGATGTTTTTGCCAGACTCTTGCTTTTTCCAAGCATATTTATCAAGGATGATTTACCGACATTTGATCGCCCGATGAAAGCATATTCCGGTACGTCTGTATTCGGGCATTTTCTAAAATCAGAATTACTGATTTCGTATTTGGCGTTTTTAATATCCATTTTCTTATGTTTTAGGATTAATCCCCAACCCTTCTCTTTATCCTATCTTATAGCTGCCTCATGAGTTAGAGCCAACGCCTTAGATGAATCCGAAGATGCGACAGCAATAGCGATGGTTGTCTCGGAAGCACCGTCGGAAATGGTCTTAACTTCAATACCGTTTCTCCAAAGTGTATTGGAAAGACGTGGACCAAGACCGGTGATTCTCTTTATTGATTCACCAACCACTGCTATTATGGAAATCTCACCTTCACCTCTCACGCTTTTTACTTCGCCTTCCCTCAGTTCCTGAGAAAACTCCGACTGAAGATGTTTCACGCTTTTTGACAAATCCGCCTCCGGCACAACGACTGATAAAGAAGAGCCCTCCTCCGGTTGTTCCACCAGCAGAACACCTATTCCATTTCTTGACAGAGCATTGTAAGTTCGTGTATTTATCTCGGCAACATTTGAGGTTAAAGTACCCTCTATATTGATGAGTCCGCACTTTCCAAGCACAGAGACTCCCCTCACTGAAGGATTTCCTTCAGAATGGTCTGAAATAAATGTGCCCGGTGCTGAAGGATTGAAGGTATTAAGGATACGAATAGGAATATTTTTATGGAATACGGGATATATCGTAGGAGGATAAATCACTTTGGCACCATAGCTGCAAAGTTCCATACTCTCTACAAATGTCATCTCAGGTATCAGACGTGCGTCGTTTACTATTCTTGGGTCGGTTGTAAGAAATCCATCCACGTCTGTCCAAATTTCAAGCTCTTCCCCATTGAGAGAGGCAGCAATCAACGCTGCGGTATAATCGCTCCCGCCTCGCCCTAAATTAGTAATCTCGTAAGTGTCGCGATCTCTGGAGATAAACCCTCCAAGCACACAATGACGTTTCAAAGGAAGGAGAAATTCTTTTCTTATCAGCTCGTCTGTCAGGCTACGGTCGGCAATATCTTTATTGAACCATCTTTCTGTCCTCATGAATTCAAGAGAGTCATGGTGTTCGGCATCATTGAGAATCCCGGCAACGATAATCGACGACATTCTCTCCCCATAACTCAACACAAGGTCGAGTGTTCGCTCCGGTAATGACTTTATGAGTGAAAGTCCCTTGAAGATATCACCAAGATCTTTCAAAAGAACCTTTACCTTCAGAGTCACCTCTTCTTTCTTTTCATCTTTCACCAAAGCGGAAATGATTTCAATATGACGTGAGGAGATCTGATCCATCTCCTCATCGATATCAGCTCCTCCTTCTGCAGCCATTCTTGCTGTGGCTATAAGACGATCAGTGAGTCCTCCCAAAGCCGAAACCACAACAATGGCCGGCTCTGAAAGAGAATCAACGATATTTTTTACATTGGTCAGACTCTCGATAGTACCTACCGATGTCCCCCCAAATTTGAGTACTTTCATATTGCATGATTATAAACTATTGCAAAGTTAATAATCATTTGGTGAATAGCCAAAGAGGTTGCTTGAAAATATAGTATCCGGCGCTGTTGCCGGTGCCGAACGCCGCTGCCACATTAGGATTGCTCACCACATCACTGTTGCCGTAAGGCAAAGAATAGGGCCAGCGATTCTCACCATTATCACCCCCGTCTTTATTATTGGGATTGGTAAGATGGATATATTCCTCTCCGTTTGCCATGCACCGACGAAGATCATTATAGGTTTCTATCTGTTCATCGCGCGACTGGGAAAGATATTTTTGGACCATTATCTCCTTTAGGTCCGGTTTGTCGAATGATAAGACATACGAGTCCACATCGCTGTCCTCAATCGCAATTCGAGCACTGTTGGAATAGTCTCTCAAAGATGACCTCACTCCCTGTTTGAAATCTTCAGTGGCATCCATACCCAAGCGAGCTTTACACTCGGCCATTATAAATCTTAATGATGCTTCACTTAATAAATGTATTGTCGCTGCTTCATTGCTTACCCATGCAGGCGCTCCTACATTATCAATTGTTGAAGCCAACGAAGAACCTGGAGCCGCGTAAAGAATTCCTGAATCAAAATAATCAGTGGCATAAATTGCAAGTCTGGGATCATTACGGACTTCCATAAGTTTTACTACCGTTTCCGAAGAACCTGAATAGTGCCGGCTTCTGAAGAATGCAGCCCAGGAATTGTCAGCATCTACTCCATTGAATATTGAAAGCTCCGCACCCGAAAAACCTTCACTAATTGCCGCTTCCGCAGATGCAAGTGCATTCTGAATATTTGTAGGAAATCGTACCGAGCCGTCAAGAAGGAGCCTGGCTTTAACTGCATAAGCCAAACCAAGCCATTTCTTTACATTTCCACCATACAGGATATCCTGAGCACCGCATGATGACTGGCTTCCGGAGATAGCTTTATTCAACGACTCTATAGCTTTATCAATCTCTGCCAAGAGTGACTGATATATCTTTTCCTGGCTGTCGAGTTTTGGATTCTTGATTCCATCATTTAAGGCCTCACTAAAGGGAATATCTCCATGCAATTCTGTAAGAGCCTGAAATCCCAACACTTTCAAGACACGAGCCATGCCAAGAAGATCCTCCTGACCCTTGTTGACTCCATTCTCGCATTTATCAATAATCTGGGAAATATTCAGTAAATTATGGTAAGTATTATTCCATTCGTTATTGAAAGTGGTTGGAGCTGCGGTCACGATAGGATCGCGCATCTCCGCATACATCATCTGGGCGCCACCGTCTCCGAAAATTTGCTCGGTATATGAAGCCACAGTCCATGAATAGAGGCCACCGTAGGTGGTAAACGCCATCGACATAATGGCATTGGTCAGCTGAAATCGGGCGTCCACCGAGCTCACCGGAGGATTGGATGTATTTTTGTTTATGTCATCCATAATTGATTCAGTGCATCCTGTGAATCCCACCGCAGCTATCAATGTCGCTAAAAGATATATTGTATAAGAGATATTCCTTTTCATTGCAATACGTTTTAAATGCTTGACACAACGTTTTAAAAAGTAACTTTAAATCCACCTCCTATGCTTGTGGTAGCCGGCATGGAGAATCTTTCAAAATAACCTCCCATGTTTCCGTTTCCTTGTGATGACTCGGGATCGAAATTAGGTAGTTTGCTCCATAAAAGCACATTATGTGCAAAGGCAAAGATATCGAAGTTGAAATTTCCGAATTTGGGTAGTCGGTAGGTAAGTGTTATGTCGCGAAGCTTCACAAAACTCATATCATATACTCCCGATTCCGTGATGGCATAATATGCCTGATAATATTTCTGACGATCCACCTCCACAGTATTCTTTTCTCCCGTGGCAACATCTATTCCTTCTGCCACAAAGGTGCCTTCATGCCAGGGAATAGATTCCTTTGTGGCACCTACATAATTCAGAGTCATATTTGTTCCATGATACATATTTCCACCCTTTTGCCAGCTAAGGGATGCAGCAATACTGATTCTTTTCCAACGTCCGTTAAGGTTGAAACCTGAAATAAAATCGGGCGCACAATCAGCTATACATATACTTCCTGCAGTTGCAACCGGCAAACCCTTTGATAAAAGAAGTTCTCCATTTTCCGCCCTCTGGAAAGCAGTGCCATAAATGCTCGGGTATGTATGGCCTTCCTCAGCGCGAATTTGAGGCGAAGTGAATCCGCCAAGCATGATCGATTCCACTCCGGGAGCAAGAGATACCACTTTATTATCTAAAGTGGACAGATTCATCCCGACATTCAACTCATAATCCGGATGTCTGAGTATCGTACCAGAGATTTCAATCTCATTTGACCATGTGCAGATCCGCCCTGCATTTGAAAGCATATACCGATATCCTGTTGATCCGGCGGAAGGAATGGAAAATATCTGATCTTTCACATCCTGATAAGCCATTGTATATCCGATCTTAAGACGGTGGTCAAACATTTCAAGATCTAATCCCCATTCGATATTACGGGTATTCTGAGGACGAAGGTTGGGATCATATACCTGCTGATATGGCACGTATGAATCCAATCCGTTGATAGGATAAACTACCGGACTATATGTAAACATTCCCCCTGAATAGGTTGGAACAATCATATAATTTTCCTTATAACTGCCTCCCTGCCCCACTTCGGCAAAAGACACTCTCAGTTTTCCAAAATCAAGCACACTTCCTGCACGAAATGCGGGAAGTTCGGTAAATACCCAAGCCAAAGAGACCGAAGGGTAGAAGAACGTGCGGTGATTTCGAGGCATCGAAGAAACAATATCGCTTCTTCCTGTGGCATTGAGGTAGATCATGGATTTCCATGCCAACGAGAGTGATCCGAAGAAACCTACGGTTCTTGACCGAGAGATATATTCATGACTCGTATATACAGTGGCGTTTCCCATAGTAGGCAATCCAAAGAAACTAAAGTTACTACCTGTGTAACTTCGCCAACGGTTATTTCTATTTTCTATTTCCGAACCAATCATGGCATCGAAATCGAAATCCTCTCCAAATAAAGCATTATAATTGGCAGTGAGAAGATTATTGAATATATTCTTGGTCACACCGTAATTGCTTATTGAACCTCCGTTGCTCCCTGCCGATCCCTTCTCCAATACATCTGAATCGGATGTGGTATATACATCAAGTCCGGCTTGCTCACGGATACGGAGACTCATGTCGTTCTCGGCTCCGAATTTAAGCAGATACTCGAGATATGCATTTCCGAATCCCCTTACGGTATGCTGATAGTACTCATTATTCGCGAGTTCCCAATAAGGATTGTCATATACTGTCGGTCGGTAAGAAACCTGTTTGGTAGGGTCACCGGGAACATGATAAGGAGTACCCTTCAGATCATATTCTGCAGGTGCCTGATACACCGTATTTACAATTGCATTGTTAGCCGTCGGTGCTGAATGAATTGAACTGCTCACAAAATTTGCTGAGAATCCTGTTTTCCAACTTTTTGACAAAGTCCAATCCACAAGGCCTCTTACGTTCCAACGATTCATATCGGTGGTAGGGACAACCCCGGACTGATACGTATTGTTTATGCCGAAAGAATAGGTTGCATTCTCCAATGCCTGGGTTATGGAGAAAGAAGTATTTTCTGTGAAACCGGTATTGAAAAAATCACCGATATTGTCATGGATTGCAGGCGTCACCCAAGGATCAAGACCGGCCTGCTCAAGTTTTGGATTGTAATATTTTCCCGGGTGTCCCTGACTGTTACCTCCATATTTTGAATCGTCAGGAAGCGAAGAGATGAGCGGTCCCCAATTACTTGCGGCGTTGGGATCGAAGGCACTCAATTTTGTACCTTGAGAATAAAGATCCTGTGGATGAAATCTTCGGCTCAAGATTTCGGCAGAGAGATTTGTGGAGAAAGTCACTGTTGGACGATTTTCCTTTTTTCTTGCACGCTTTGTGGTTATTATCACCACACCGTTTGATGCGCGGATTCCATATAAGGCGGATGCCGCTTGCCCTTTTAGAAAACTGATTGACTCGATATCCTCGGGATTGAAATCTATACTTCTGTCGGCAAGGTTGGCACCTCGCGTGGAATTACCGGTGCTGTAGTCAGGATTGGCTGCCACCGGCATACCATCAATCACATATAACGGACGGTTACTGTCAGAGAAAGACCGTGCACCTCGGATCACAACCTGTGCCGATGCACCGGGACTACCGGAAGATGGTCGGATATCCACTCCGGAAACCTTTCCCTGTATAGCGCCACTGATTGAGGTGGCACCATTTATATTTAGATCCGAACCATCCAGATTACTCACAGAATAACCCAGACCCTTGCGCTCCTTATTTATTCCCAGAGCCGTAACCACCACCTCATCGAGAGTGGCATTAAATGAATCCTTATTCAGACTGTCTTTCAATTCCGGATTTTGGGCATAGATGGAAAAAGATGTGGAAAAAAATAAGGAGGAAAGAAGAAAAATAGATTTTTGTTTCATTGAATCGTTATAATGTAATCGTTTCGCAAATTTAACAAATCCAACGAAATAAGCCAAAATTTTATTAAAATATTTCAAATTTTTTATTAATAGTAATTGAGAAAAGAAGATTTTTTTCTTTTAATTTGTTTATTATGTAAATCAGAATGAAAAACACACAAATAAAAAGGTTATGAAAACTTCCACTATTGATACCCGTTCTATATCCATATTAAAACTGCTGGAACCCCTCAGTTTGCAGGATTCAAACACTTTGTCTTTCCGACCGGCGACTCTTGACTGTATAGGAATTTTAAAAGAATATATCGATCGATACCCGTCACGTTCTTGCGATTTCTCTATAGGGGGCATATTGTTATGGGCTGATTATTTTCACTATTCTTTTGCTGAATATTCAGACACTCTTTTCCTTAAAGGAGAAGATGATCACGGTGTATTCTTTCATCAGCCGCTCGGAGCTTTATCCCCGGAAGAAGGGATGTCGATAATTCGAGATTACTGCAGTTCGAACCATCTGCTTCCAAGGATAATCATACCCGGAGAATGTGATGTTGACAATATTGATGAATATGAATCTTCCCATGATGTATATCTCCCCGACTGGAGAGAATATATGTATAATATAGAGCAATTCCTTCGTTTCTCCGGAAAGAAAATGGAAAAGAAGAGGAATCATCTCAACTATTTCATGAATCACTTCGCTGACTACGAAATGGAAATTCTTGATGGAAGCAGAACCCAAAAGGATCAGTTAGTGGAATTTAATGAAAAATTCAACCTGTATCATAAGGATGGTGATACCTTCGATTATGAAAGCAATGCCATCGGAAGAGCCATAGAGGAGTATGAACGCTATCCTTTCTTTGGTCTCCTGATCCGCTATGAAGGCCACATAATTGGATACACTTTCGGAGAAGCAGTGGGCGATACCTTCATAATACATGCGGAGAAAGGAGATATCGAATACAGAGGAGTCTATCAGGCATTATCCTCGCTGCTTAGCCGGGAAGTAGCAGAGATATATCCCGAAATAAGATATCTCAATCGTGAGGATGACATGGGAAATGACTATTTGAGACAAAGTAAATTATCTTATCACCCAACAAAATTTATTGCAAAGTGGGAGATTTCCGCATAATTTGTTAACTTTGCAGTCTCAAAATAACTATCAATTCGAGGAAACATGAGCGACGTTCTTGTAATTATTCCGACATATAATGAAATTGAGAACATCTCCAACATAATAGACGCTGTTATGAATCTCCCTGAGAGATTTGATGTATTGGTAATTGACGATGCATCACCTGATGGAACACAGGATGCGGTGCGAACGAAGATGACTCAATATTCAGGACGTGTATTTTTGGAGTGTCGCACCGGTAAACTCGGTCTTGGCACAGCATATATTCACGGATTCAAGTGGGCATTAGACAAAGGTTATGATTATGTTATTGAGATGGATGCTGATTTCTCGCATAATCCCAACGACCTCCCTCGGCTTTATGAGGAATGTAAACTTAATGACGCGGATATGGCGATTGGATCGCGTTATATAACAGGAGTAAATGTTGTGAATTGGCCGATGGGACGTGTCTTGATGTCATATTTCGCCTCTGCTTATGTCAGATTTGTGACACGCATGAAACTACGAGACTCTACAGCCGGTTTTGTATGCTATCGACGCAGAGTTCTGGAAGCTATAAATCTTGACAAAATAAAATTTAAGGGTTATGCTTTTCAGATTGAAATGAAATTCAAGACTCATTTCCTCAAATTCAAGATTGTGGAGGTGCCTATTGTTTTCGTAAATCGTCAGTTAGGCACATCCAAAATGAACTCCTCCATCTTTGGAGAAGCTCTCTTCGGTGTTTTGTCGCTGAAGCTCAACAGTATCTTCAATAAGAAGAAATTCATAGAATAAACATATAGACTGTCATTCTTTCTTTTCTTTTCAACACAGTCTATACTATATATTTTAAATTTACCCGATTGCCATCCATTTGAGTAATCCGATCTCTTATGGAGGTTTCGGTATTTGACAAGCCACATAGCATCATGAAGAAAATTGAATGGACAAAAATCGAAGCGTTCTACGACGACAGAACAAATATAGAGAAGGAATTTGAAACGGAATATGGAAATCTTATTTCGTTGGCTTTAGTTGTGTTGCCTGATCATCCGGAGAACCCGGATAATTCTCGTTTCACTTTGTCATTGGTAAACGATTCCAATTACTATCTTTCCTTCTGCATATTAAGTGATATGAGCCACACTTCCTCTCTTCTTTACCGAGGAGTGATTGAGCCCAATATTTCACAAGACCTCGCCACACTTAGATTGGAAGGATTCTCAATGCTACAAGAAGTAAGAATCCAAGCTTTTGCTTTCAAGGTGAATAAACTTTTCGAGTGCCAGCCAATCATTGACAGCGTGATTCCTTTCGATACAGATACTTTAAGAAAAGCATCTTCTTATACTCCGGGACTATATTCCGACCAAAAAGTGAAAGAATTGATGATTATTAAAGATGGAAAGCCGGTGAGTCAAAGAATTGAAGGAATCAATGAGCTCGTATCTGCTTCTTCATCACTCTCCACGGTTGGCCGAAGAAGAAAGAAGGCCGATAATCCTAATCGTCTTCTCGATGATTTGGAAATCGACCTCCATATTAGCGAACTGGTAGATTCTACCATTGGAATGGATAACTACTCCATGCTTCAACTTCAACTCGATGAAGTGAGAAAGACCATGAACCTTCACTCAAAAAGAATAGGCCAAAAAATCATATTCATTCATGGCAAGGGTGACGGTGTGCTAAGAAATGAAGTACGTAAACTTTTAGGTAAGGAATATCCCTCATGCACAGTGGAAGACGCGTCTTTCCGGAAATATGGGTTTGGAGCAACTTCCGTAGTTATTCATCGCAATCCCTCGTCACAAAAAGGGCATTAAGACTCCATCCAATAAAAAATGTTAAATGCAGGGCGGCCTATTTTTGAGATA
>CAMWUJ010000035.1 GCA_947177405.1 uncultured Porphyromonadaceae bacterium
CACCGTTTCCGCCGGTGTTACCTCCGGGATTATCACCGTTTCCGCCGGTGTTACCGCCGGGATTATCATCGTTAGGGATTTCATTACCATAAGCTAATGAGAGTCCTAACTTGTCACAATAAACAATATATTTAATGGTGCAGCTTGAATCGTTCAGTCCGGATACCATCAACTTTATCACCCACTGTATCATCTCGCTTGATCCGGGACGCCGGGATGATAACCGAACAAGATATCCTCCTGTATTTTGTAAGGTTGCTTTCGAAAGAAAAGAAAGGGAGCTGTTTGTATATTTTTTCTCAGGAATCTCATCGAAAGAATTGATATTAATTCCAAGTGCTGCAATCTCGGGAGAGCTTACAACATATTCGGGATTTTTTCCAAATGAAATTTCATTCGAAGAGACTTTTATTGTCATAAGACGATAAGGGGTTCCACCAACCTTATAACCAATTTTAAATTCTCCGCCATTTAATGACACAACTGCCGAGCTCTCACCAATAGAACTTAATCCTTTTCCGGGTTCATCTTTTTCACAGGAGGAAAATGAAATCAATCCGCAAAAAAGAATGCTTAATAAAAATATAAATTTGAATTTTTTCATTTTTGTAAAATATTTTTTCAAAATTACAAATTGTAACTCTATTCTACAAATCTGATATTTTTTTTCAATAGAATTAATATTGATGTCAAAGAACCGGCCCATGGAAAAGGCCGATTCTTTGCTATCACATTGTTATTTAATCCTCACTTTCTTCACAATATTATCTTTGCGCAGGATATATATTCCAGGCAGGAGATTATGAACAGCTTCTACTTTCAAGCCCGATAATGTGAATATCTCGCCCATTGCTTCCTCAACGGTAATCTCCTCTATGCCGGAAATATCGTTCACCACCACTTGACACGAAGCAGATAGATACGTTCCGTCAAGAGTCATGGCAGTGATCATCGCCAATCCTTCAGAAAGCGCCTTCACATCTCCCCTCTGATCTACTGAAGCAACCTTATCGTCTGAGCTGGACCATTTCACACCCTTGTTTGTGGTATTTTCAGGCAATACTTCAGCCCATACTGTAGCCACGTCTCCTACGTTAAGATTCAAAGTGACGGGCACAACCGTTATATAGTTAGCGGGAGTAGGCACAACTGTAATTTTTGCCGATGCCTTTACCCCGTTGGATGCCATAGCCGTAATGTCAGTTTCTCCTATCGAAAGTGCCTCTACCACACCCTCTTCACTCACAGAAGCTACGGCAGGAATGGAAGATTTCCATATTATGGATTTGTCTGTGGTGGAGGAAGGTAAAATTACTGCGACTAAATTCAGTTTATCGCCTACTTCAAGTTCTGTCTCATCCACATTGAGGGTAATGCTTTCCGCCGGAGTTGGGATAACTCGCACTTCCATAATCGTCTTCACTCCTGAAGAGGCAGAAACAGTGATTGTAACATTCCCTAAAGAATGGGCTGTCACCAATCCGTCTGAGCTTACCGAAGCTTTGGAAGGATCGGTTGATGAGAAAGTAAGTGTCTTATCGGTAGCATCTTCCGGATTAACTATTACCTTTATTTGCAGTTGATCGTTAACCTTTAACTGTGCTGCACCATCCTCGATACCCATAGCTTCATAATCTATTGTAAGAGAAGTGACAGGGATATCCACCACAACCAGACATGAGGCCGTGAGACCGTTGGAGGTGGTGGCAGTTATCGTTGCTGTTCCCTCACCTATAGCTGTAACTCGTCCGGCATTATTCACGGAAGCTACTTCCTCATTCGAACTTTTCCATGTTACAGTCCTGTCGGTGGCGTTCTCCGGTTTCACATCAGCGATCAAAGTTGCCGATTTTCCTACCCCAAGATGTAGATTTGATTCCGAAAGCTCTATGGATGTGACCTCCACGGGAATCACAGAAACATTGGTGACAGCCTTCACTCCATTATGGGCTGTTGCTGTGATATCAGCTTTTCCCTCTGATACGCCGGTAATCTTTCCGGTAGCATCCACGCGAACCACACCGGGATTGGAACTCATCCAAGTCAAATCTTTGTAAGTTGCATCCGAAGGATTGATAGTCGCTTCAAGAGTGGAAGATTCTCCCACATAAATTGTCGTGCTTGATGGAAGAGAAATTGAAGTTACGGGAATTGGGACCACGTTTATTACAATAGAAGCTGAAACTCCCGATGTGGCACGAGCAGTTATCGTGGCCGAACCTAATGATATTCCTGTCACTGTACCATCTTCCGATACTGATACCACACCGGGATTTGATGAACTGAAGGTTATAGTCTTATCTGTTGCATTTGAGGGTGAGATGGTAACTTTCAGTTTGCGTGAATCTCCCACATGAATATCGCCCACTTCTGCAATTGCAAGAGATTCAACCGGTTGAATCACCGACACTTCGCATGTTGCTGAATAACCGTTGAATGTAGTCACCGTCACTCTTGCCACACCTCCTGCCTTAGCTGTTATGACACCATCAGCATCTACGCTTACAATAGATGGATTGGAAGAGATCCATGTCAATTCAGAGGGTTCGGCTGTGGAAGGAGAAATTGTAGGTTGAAGAGTATGGGTGTTACCTACCTTCATCTCAAGGCTTTGTGGCAGACTGATTGACTCGGGATCCTGTCCAATATAGTGTATTGTCTTGAAGCGCTTCCAACCTCGATCCGATTTATAGTCATATATGGCTGTTTTCGGAACGTATAAAATGGCATTATTATATGTGTCATCACTAAAAGTATTATCGCTGATATTAGCAGGATTATTAGAATTACATATCACTCTTCTAACCGAATTACATCCTGCAAAAGCATCACCTTCAAAAGTAAATGCACTATTGCTTACCGGAATTGTTATCGCCTGCAGGGAACTGCAATTAGCAAATGCATTCTTCCTTACGGTCAACATCCAACTTTCGGGAAGAACAACTTCCTTAAGTCCCCTTAAATCTTTAAACGCATCCGAAGCAATATAATTAACTGTAACTGAGGAATTAGCGTAAAGCACAGTAGCTGGAATTACAATCTTATCGATTATTTCGTCATTTGAATAAGCAGTTCCTACTACTGTAGCACTACCACTACATTCGAAATACAGATTGTCAACAAAAACTGTATTCCCGGCCCATAACTTAGTTCCGAAGAAAGAGAATAAAGCCATTAAGACCATCAAAAATTGATTTCGCGTTTTATTCATAATTTTATCTGAAAGAATAATTTTTTTCAAAATCTAATCTTATTTAATATCCCCAAAACTCTATTTCTGATACAAGAAGATCTTTCGGCCATTTGTCACCATAATAATAGCCATGTCCTCTTTCATTGTCAAATTTCAATACAAATCCATTTAAGGGAACAGACCAGTCAAACCGGGGATTAACCTTTAATGTCTGTCCCGAATTAGTATCGCTTAAAGGTCCTGAATAAAGGATGTTCTCCTCTTCCGGATCTCCGGAATCAGGGGCAATCGGACGATAAATAGTGATCCATGCGGGCCGGGAATTCTGCCTGTATCTCTTATCATTTTTTCCATATCCATTATAAATCTTAATATGATCCACCCTCTCGCCTTCATTCAATTCCAAGATAGGGCCCCAAATATAATCATATCCATTCTTATCCATATCAACGGCCCAGGCTGTGGAAAGATTCCCGTCAACTAAATTTGAGGCATTATATGTATTATTACCCTGTGGAGATAAGGGGGTTGCTTGACCATTATATGCTTTCAATGAAAGCTTCCTTATAGCCTTTGGATTCTGAGTGTCTGCTTCATATTCCGATTTCCCTTTAGCTGCGCCTAATGCCGCTTTCAACTTTGACTTGGATTCAACCCGATGATAAGAAATACGATCTTTCTCTTCATCATCAAAGATGGTGAATTTATCTTTTTCAAGCTCTATGATTTCCCAGATATCTTCTGCCCCATCTTTATATTCATTTCGAAGGTCCCTTTCTATCTCCTTTTTGTCGGCATCCTCAAGATCATCTCCAAAAGATAGATTCATTTTATCAATGTCATAATTGAGATAAAACTCTTTTTTGGAGGCTTTCCATTCGCCGGGAACAGTCACAGTTGCCAAATATAGCCGGAACGGTTCGGTATATTCCATCTCCATTCTTACTTCGAAAGTATTGTCGGCTGAAAGACTCAAAGAATACCTTGTTTGTATCTTCGCTTCTACTCCATCCTCTATTTCGCTTGCGGTCTCCTCCGCCTCCCAGGTTCCGATCAATTTTTTCTCTGTCTCTGAATCAGAAGATACGGAGCAGGAACATAGCACTGAAAGAAGAATATAAATGGATGTTAGAAAAAAAAAATTTCTTAAATTCATAATGCTACTAATTATAGTTAATCTCATAAATCAAATATTAAGAGGTACTGAAAGTAAGAAAAAGTGTTATAAATATTAATAATAGACACTTTCATCATACTCCACTTCCTTTATATTATAGGTTCCTTGATATGCATTATAGATTCCCTCCTCTCTTTTTACCCATTCCGAACATTCAGGACCTTCCATTAATGCATATTTATCAAATTTCCTTTTGTTATCCTTTCGGTCGATATAATAAACAACTAAAGCATCGTTTCCTATACCCCATTTGTTAGACTCCCGCATAATCTTCTCAAAATCAACATTTTCATATTCAATATTATTCTCCCATTCATCTTTAATTACCAATAGGCCATCATCAAAAGAAGATTTCGGCACACCTAAATCATCTCTTGTCACTGCTACTACTTTTATTTTTTCATCGGATAAAGGAGATTTAAGATATAAATTTTTATTTGACTTTGATTTCACTACTTCTCCACACTCCTCAAATGTTAGATAGATGGGATTTAAGGGTTTGCTCTTAACCCAATTATACCCATCAAAGAAAAAAGAATATATATCTCTATAACCCATTATTGCAGCTTCCTCATCGGGGGAAAAACTACAAATAATACCATCTTTTTTAACACATGAAGAATCCCATATATCATTTACTGCTTCCATTGAAATACAGGGTCCTCCCACTTCTCCCAATATAATTTCTCCGGGGAATTTTATTATAAGGGTGGGAACAGTACCATTTTTGCTAATCAACTCAGTATAATCATAAATCTGACTATATGGTTTAGTTAAACTGAAACAATACAGTTCATCTTTTATTAACCCATCAAATTTCCCAGCAACTCTTTCTATCTCATTCAATTCTACGTCGTTTACATACGAGTCGATTGCTTCCTGGAAATTCATATCCGTATCATCTCGACGCTCCCGATATTCGGTAATAATTTTTGTAGGGACGTCACGATTTGGCATTTCCGTTAGCCAGAGTTCTGCTGTAAAATTAGAGGGTATAGATATAAGTTTTTCCGATATAAGATCTCTGGTATCCACTTCGTGCTTAATATCTTTGCTCTTTGCATCAATTTCGTCGTTCAGCTGAGCAAGTCTATATAAAAAGCAGCTTTTCACTAACCCGGATCCAAATTTCCCTTTTTGAGCATCCTTCAAAACGTTGTCAATTGTTTTTTGACAAAGATCAGCCAATTTCTCTCTCCACATTTTATCGTTCACTGCCTTTTTATAATCACCCTTCTTGGCATACTTATATATGGAATCAGCCGGTATATTCGGTAACTCTTCAGCCAATACATCATATAATTTTACAGATAGCGGATAGTCCTTGATTTTAGGTTCAATCAAGCTGAAAAGATTATCATAATCATTTTTCTTAGACTCCATATTCCGGAGGCTATTCTGAAGATCAACAATCTTTTTTTCCGAGATATTTATTTTATTTTTATTCGGAAGATTCTTATTGTCTATCTTCTCCTTTATCATCTTCATGGCTGCGACAGTATCGACCACCATACGTGTACGTGTCACCATCTCGGCTCTTACTGCCATAGAAATTATTGTGACAAGAATAATAGAAAGAATAAATCTGTTTCCGGTCATTTTAAAAACTCTTTAAATAAGATTAATTTCAGTAAATATTGGTAATTAAGTTGTTAAAGAATCATTAATCCTTTGTTGAAATTAATTTCCATTTCTTACCATCCCATTTCTCAGTTCTGTCTTCCAGATAACCCTCATCTGAATTATAATCTTCATCTGAATTATAATCTTCATATGAATTTATTAGTTCCAACATATTCCATTTACCATCCATAAATTCGTATATAGCATAAAAGTTGTTGAATCCTCCTTCGCCGGCATAATATTCTACTTTCAGGTTATCTTTACCATTCTTTCTATTCTTAATAGACTTAAGGGTAAATCTGCAAATACCATCATAAACCAAGTGAAAACCATTACGGAAATACTCTCCGTCTGATGAGGCAGGCCATGTTAAAACCAATTCCGGCACTGTTCCTTTCTCACTAAGTAATTTTATACTCCTACATCTTTCCCAGTTAAAGCCACTGCTACCATCTCTTTCCAATCCTATCGGGAAGAGGCCGATTCGATCCTCAGTTTCACCGTTAAATTTCCCTTCGCAGAAAAGTTGTTTAAAGTATTTATCCTTATACACTTTTTCGGGAGCCTTCTTATAAATTTCTTTCATCAAGACTTCATATTCTTGATTACTATCTGTTTTAGCTATGCTATCTTTGGCATCCTCTACAATTAGGGAATCTATTTTTGAAACACCCTTATTATTCAAACTATCCTGTAATAAATGTAAGGAATCTTCTGATTGTTTCTCTTTCCCACCACATGAAGTGAAAACTACAATCAGACTAATCAAGAAAATTTTATAAAAATCTTTCATGATATTTATATTATAAGTTCAACTAATTTATTTTTTACTTGCGAGATATTCACTATATTCCTTACCGGTATATTTCATGAATCTTTTTCGCAATCGTTCATTGGTCAGATTAATTATAATCTAAACAGGGTTAACCGATCCTCCGGAACCTCCTCAACTGGGAACATATACTTTTCCCTTAGCAGGAATAGCTTTCCCTTTTTCACTTCCTTAATTAGATTGAAATAAAGGCCATTCAATTATGATTAAGGTCTGAAAGCCGGTTTAAGCAACCTGTTATTCTCCATTTCTTGTTTCAACCATTTGTGAACAGGTATATCCTCATAACTCGGCTTATCCTCAAACATAATGTCATCGAGTTTGCATACCCTCTCTCCATCTACTTCATTAAATACAAATCGTAATTTAAATCGTTTCTCCTCTTTTTTATATAATTTCCAATTTTCATGCTCCCAATCTTCCAATTCATAGACATCCACTTTTAGTTTGACATTGGCATCAACTACATCACCATTTTTATTGACTTCACCAAGCGAAACGCCTTTATATCTTACATCTATTGAACCATCCGTACCTTCTTCGAAAATATCACCAAATAAAGGATTGGGATCTACAAATTCCTGATCATTTGTGCGTCGTTTGTTAGCATAGTCATAATTCTTTTTAGTGGCTTTTATAAGAGTTTCACTTCCAAATTTTTTTATTTTCTCCATAGTCCAGTTACCAAATATTCCGGAACTATTTTCATCACATCCTTTATAGATAGCTTTAAGTGTTTTATTGAGAAGATCTAAATCTTCCGAACTAATTTCATTTTCAGTTAGACTATCTTTCTCAGCCTCCTTAACAGAATCGCTAATTGATACAGTACTATCTTGGATCAGACTGTCTGTGGCAAAAGAATCTTTGTCTGATCTTTTACCTCCACTGCAAGAGGCAAGAAATGCTATTCCAACAATTAGGAAAGTATAAAGTATTTTTTTCATATTAATCATATATTGATTTATTTAAATTTCGCATGGTCTAATTATTCAACTTACGGCTTAATAAGATATAGTCAATTATAAGAGATGGCCTATTCTTTTATGTTAGCTCTACTTGTTCAGCTTTGATTCAGAGGCAAGATAATCACTATACTCTGTTCCGGTATATTTCATAAAACGTTTTCGGATTTGGTCAGGAGTTAAATTAATCTTAATATCTTTTACCAATGAATAATAATGATATCCGGCAGTGGTATTTATTTTTATACTCCCTCTGGCGGGTATCGGATTTCCTTTCTTCTTATATGTTTTACTTTCCACTCCAGTGTCTTCATAATACCAGAAACCTCCCTCCTCAAATATAATTGAATACTCGGAACCATCGAAAGGAACGTCTGTATTATTGATGATTGTCTGCCATCCTTCCTCCGAAGCTGTACCCATACTCGGGGCATCAGTTTTAAATTCAGTAACAGTTAGAAGTTTTGTCGTTTTCTTCTTATTTAAAGAATCTAAATACTTGAAAAATCCTTCATCATTTAGTCTTTCTGCAATCTGCTTATCGTTAAGGGTACTGTCAAGCATTCCTGTTTTCTTCGCTATTTCAAGCTTATCTAATGGAAATGCAAAGAGTCCGGTTGATTCAGAAATAGTTATCTTTCCATCGTCTGAACGATTCACAGTGAGTGAAACGTTGTCAGATAGAACTACCTTATATTTTCCCGAAGAAATTTCTGTGATTCTTATGGAATCCTCTATAATTTGACTCAATGAATCTGCCATTATAATCTCAGGATAAGTAAACTTCAAGGAGTCTATCTGACCATTGGCCAATTTTTCAATGAAATATTTACCATAATTTCTTACTTCCTCCTCCAGTGAATCTTTCTCCGCATTTTTACCACAACTCATCAACAATGCCAGTACTATTAGTGTAATATTTAATCTCTTCATTTTAATTAATAATTTATATTCATCTTTATTCTTATCAAGCTATCCTTAATACTCAATTTCCACCCTTTTTATATCCCATTTACTTGTTACCGGATTATAATATCCTTCCTCCACCTTCGTCAATCCCATTTCATCACAGATAATACAATCGGGGAAAGTCCATGCGACTCCAGGCTCTGCATAAACTTTGTAAATATCCCGGATTTTATTATTTCCTATTTCTCTCTCAATAAATATCCCATCATTACCCTCCCCAAAATAATTTTTCTTTACATATATTTCCTTGAACTCTTCTATATCTACACTACTTCTATTTCCACACTTCTTTTCATCTACAAAATTCTCGTTTATAAAAACATAAAACTTTTTATCATCTTCTGTAAAACTTGATAAACCAAGCATTTTATTATTAGCAATTAGGAAGCTAAAATGACTATAATAATTGCTCAGTTCATCATAAAAATTACCCTCTATTATTATTGGCTTTTGTCCGTTGATATTCAAGCGATTTAAAACCTCATCATAAGTCATGAAGTCTATAGACAATGGTCTTTTGTACACCCACCTGTCATTCTCCAAAATACAAGTATATGCATCGTAACAAGTACCTTCAGTATTCTTTTCAATATAAATACCATCTCTTTTTCCGAAATTCTTATCATAATAACTTAAATTACTTATATATGACAAGGTACCATAGTCTTCCAAAATATCCACCTCACCCCAATCAATTATTAAATTTGGCACAGCCTCTTTTTCACTAATAAGAATCACCTTTTCATAATCATAACATGGGTTTTCTGAACATACTTTTTTACTACTTGGTAAGGGAAATATTCCAATCCTATCGTTTATTAGTCCATTAAATCTCCCGAAAATGGTTTTGCCATCAACAATTTTATTAAAATAATATTTCTCCATAGCCTCCTCAAAGCTTAGATCATCCTCCCCTCTTCGCTCTCTTCTCTCTGTAATAACTTTTGTCGGCACTTCCAGATTTGGCATTTCCGTTAGCCAGAGTTCTGCTGTAAAATTAGAGGGTATAGATATAAGTTTTTCCGATATAAGATCTCTGGTATCCACTTCGTGCTTAATATCTTTGCTCTTTGCATCAATTTCGTCGTTCAGCTGAGCAAGTCTATATAAAAAGCAGCTTTTCACTAACCCGGATCCAAATTTCCCTTTTTGAGCATCCTTCAAAACGTTGTCAATTGTTTTTTGACAAAGATCAGCCAATTTCTCTCTCCACATTTTATCGTTCACTGCCTTTTTATAATCACCCTTCTTGGCATACTTATATATGGAATCAGCCGGTATATTCGGTAACTCTTCAGCCAATACATCATATAATTTTACAGATAGCGGATAGTCCTTGATTTTAGGTTCAATCAAGCTGAAAAGATTATCATAATCATTTTTCTTAGACTCCATATTCCGGAGGCTATTCTGAAGATCAACAATCTTTTTTTCCGAGATATTTATTTTATTTTTATTCGGAAGATTCTTATTGTCTATCTTCTCCTTTATCATCTTCATGGCTGCGACAGTATCGACCACCATACGTGTACGTGTCACCATCTCGGCTCTTACTAAAAAACAATCGAAAAGGATGATTAGAGAACTTAATATTACTGTAAGCTTCATTATATTAGTTTTCATTTTGATATGTACTACCGATACTTCCAAATTTGTTTAATATTAATTTCCAAGTATTGATAAATTTCAATACAATTTGTAATCTAACGTTTTGGAAAGTTTATTACTATACTACTATGCTCCTATTCTTTTATATACCCAATATTGGAGTCGAGCTGTATTCGTACTAATATCTACATTAGATTGAACAGTTACAACATACAGAATTCCATTTCCATCACCCCATGTTGACATTCTAATAATGTAACCGCCGTTATCAACGATTTTACATCTGCTTTCGAAATTCAAAGAAGATGATTTATATAAGTTAACATTTATCTCTTTGGGAGAAGATACCTCTCCAACATAAGCGATCTCAGGGGAAGATTTAACCTTTCCACTAAAAGAAAATACTCTCAACATGGAATTATTATACTCTATCTGTAGTTCATCCCAAGACACTCCTAAGAAACTTAAGATATTAAATTTATCTCCATTACGCAAGTCAATTACTCCATCCTCTACGTCTTTAAAGCCATAGTTATAGTCTCCATCATCACTGCCTGCGTTACCGGTATTATCTGAAATGCTTCCATCTTGACAAATAAGACTATAACCTTTTTTATCGCAATACAACGCGTATGAGATAACGTATCTTCCGTTTTTCATCTCATTAATATAGAGCTTTATTACCCATTCTGCGCTGGAAGTCTTCATACGAATTATATACCCTCCCTCATTAACTGCATCAGCGTGAGTACGGTATTTTAAATTGTCAAGATTATATGCACTTAAATTTATATCTTCCAGCGTTCCTACATTCCCAAGATAGCATATCTGAGGGCCGGAAGTTACATTACTCATAATTGAACTCACGGTAAAATCTTCGTCCCCAAAGTTCATGCTGAATAATCCGGAGTTTCCGTTAGTTCCTTTAACTCTAAAAGCTATAGATTCTCCGGTATGAACTGTAATCTTTTCATCACCGGAAAAATAATATTTTTCAGTATCCCACATATCGCAAGAAACGAATAAAAATAATAGTAGGAATAATGAAAATGATTTACATAAACATTTCATGATATTTATATTATAAGTTTAACTAATTCATTTTTTACTTGCGAGATATTCACTATATTCCTTACCGGTATCTTTCATGAATCTTTTTCGCAATTGTTCATTGTTATAATTAATTTTAATATCAATAGGTGAATAAGATCCTCCGGAACCACCAAAACCCGGTACATAAACATTGCCGTTAGGAGGTGTTACTTCTCCCATTAGTAGTACTCATATACTATCATTATATGCCGGTAGATTTCCTCCCGAAAGGTCTATTTTAAGTTTATATAATTTTCGAATATCATTCTCGAGGTATGTGCTATTTATCAGCTCCCCTGTCCAACTATCATACCGCTCATTTTTTAAAAAGACAAATTCAAACAAATCGCTCCCACCAGGTTTATAAGTTCGGAGTATTACTGCCGGCAAATTGTATTGATTGTAAATCAAAGTACCTTTAATTTTGAACCAATGCTTATCAGAATCGCCATATCGGTTGAGTATTTTGGTATAGGCATATCTTCCGGTCACCGAAGAATCATCATTTATGTTCAACTCCATTTTTATCGGAATTGTATCTAAGGTTCCGGTATACGTAGCATAAAGACCACTTATTCTATTTCTTATAATCGATGGTGATTTAACTCCATAATTATAAAGTCCATATAAAGATTTAATCTTATCCGGTATCCACGAGGGTAAAGGAGCGGTTGATACAGTATCCGCCACTCCCACTACTTCCACATTAGAGCTGTCCCAATACCTACTACTATCCACAGCATAATAACTCGAATCCACCGATTCGATTTCTTCATAATCGGATGTATCCTTTGAAGGGTCATACGTTGAGGTTGGAGTTTTTGTGGTAAATTGATAATATTGTCCGTCATGGTCAATTAGCACCAGTTTGGTCGATGTTTTCTCTTCAATAGTATATGGATTTGAAACACTTTCCGAATTCCAGCGAGCTGTCTCCTCCAAATCCTCTTTCATTTCCTTTATCCTACTTTTAAGTTTCGACGGAACTTTCCCCGCAGCCGAGCCTATCCTTCCGCTAACGGACTCTTCAACCTTGACAGATGCCTTGTCATAATCCTCATCGAGAATCAACTGCACGCCTTGTATCCACCATTTACCGGAACGGTTTTCTTTCATAACAAGAGCATCCTCAAGCATTGCACCTGATACAAAATTACCGCTCGGATGATTCAGCTTTTTACATCAAAATGCAACTCCTCTTTATACTCATAATCTCCATTAGATTTTAGATTCAGAGTGATTTTTTGCGTAATATTGGCATCATCGTTTTCTATTTTATCTTCATATGTCCATTCGGCAACATAAGATTTCTCTTCATTAGTAAGCCACTTACTACCTGAATTGCAAGAGAAAAGAAGGATTGCACAAATTATTGGCAATACGGAATGACGAATTATTTTAATATTTTTATTCATAATTATTCTTTAATCAGCTTCATAATCTCTGAAATAATTTGACTTTTCACCATCTTTATCTATGGTTTCAAGATTATCTGAGTCAAGTGATATGATTTTCTCTTTCCATATCCCAACTTTTTTAATTTCGTCCTTGACATCTTTTCGTATCTCCTTCCTATCCTCTACATCCAGATTTGGATTAAAGTCGAATCTCAATGACTCCAAATCATACTTCATTCTTATCTCATCTTTGGTGGCACTCCAGTTTCCCATAATCCGATAACTACAAATATATTCACCATCCTCACTAAAAGTAAAATCTTCTCTAAAAGTCCTTTCTCTTGCATTGAAATAAGTCATTGAATAAGCGTAACTATTATTCTCCTCCTGATTCAGGCCCCAGAGTCCGTGCAGTTGTGTCATTGTCACCGGATCTCCTTTCCCCAATCCGGAACATGCAAAGTATATTATTGTACCAATTGCAATTATTGCTGCTCCGCCCCATATATAATACCATTTCTTCCTCTTATTACTAATAGTTGAGAACGATGTTCCATCTAATTTATAATCGAGAGTAGATTGTAATGGATAGTTTGTGTCACCAACTCCATTTTCCGAATTATTTTCTCCTTCGTTAAGATTGCTTTTATTAGTTTCCAATCCTGATTCTTCCATTAGTGTAGTTTCAGAATTATGATCTTGTGCGTTCGTACAGATAGTCATTTTGGATGAAGATAAAGGAATTTCAGATGGATTCAATCCATTATAATACCCCAGTTCCTCCAACTCTTTAGTGAATTCTTCCTCAGTCAAATCATGTGCCCAACCCTCTTGAAGCAGTTCCAACATCTTATAAGGTATTGCCACAAACGAAAGAATAACAGTTAAGCAAACTCCTATTCCTCCTATACACATTATAGTTACCCCAATTCCATATCCTATTCGGGAAATAAAATCATATCCTAAATATGCTACTCCACCACTTATCACCATTAATAAAGGGTAAAACCACATTGCTCGGCCCATAGCACCCAAATAACCACTGAAATTCTTCTCAAGAGTTATAGCGATAATAATATTTACTGCAAGGATATATATAAGTATCACAGACTGAAGAACAATATGGGTATCGAACGACAAACGTGCATGTATAAGTGTCAAACATAATATCACGCCTCCTATAATAATTTGCAAAAAAAGGGAATACAAATTCCTTTTTAAAGGTTTACAACCTTTTGCAAACTTGTAAAGAAATATTGATTCGAAAACAACTCCTACAAGAAATACTAATATTCCTAAATTAGATTCAAACTTCCCAAATAATTTATACAATAAGTTACATGCTATTCCGCCATATAAGTACCAGCTCATTGAACTGTTACAAGGCAACATAGAAATAGAAAACTTTTCTCCCATAATGATGTAGGTTAAAGTTATGATTATTAATTATGCAAAAGGGACGGCCCAACTACTTTTTCCCGTTCGTTGAGGCTCTCGCATTGCCCTGGAAATACGGTAAAAAAGAGCGGTCCATCCCATATAGGGGATGCGACAGTGGCTCTTCAATCCGATATTTCCATTAAAATTTGCGAGATTTCAACGAATCGGTGAAGAACGACTGATTACATCAGTCTGTTAAATGCAGTTGCCGTCTCTTCGGCTTCTCTTCAATATGCAAAATTAATAATTTTTTACATATTCCAAAAGAATTGACATTTAATTTAATATGAACCGCTCCTGATATACCGGATGCTCCATTCAACGGCAAAATTATAATCGTGATACTATTGTTTTAATATACCGTGAGGTTCGATATGGTTCGATTTAAGTTTTGTTAACACTATCTCGACCGAACTCTAAATATTTTCCGTTAAGTTTGCACTCGTTTTTTCAAAAGACACTCGTTTTTTTAAAAGATATGAAAGTAGATAGAAATCTCTTAGAAATCCTAAAGGAACATGTGGCTATCAAATTCGGCCATAACCCCAAGACGCCAACCGACTTCAACCTGCTGGCGCAAGATATCTATACACGCACCAAACGCACCATCGGTGTCTCAACCCTTAAACGTATCTGGGGCTACATCTCGGCTTCTCACGGCACTTCTTTCTCCTCCTTATCCCATCTTTCAAGATATATAGGCTATGGGGATTGGGATTCATTTTGCTCAAAGATGGAGAAAAAACTATCTGAGTATGAAACTTCCGGTTTTAATTCCGATACAATCATTGTGTCCGCTTCCCTTCAGGTCGATACTGAGATCTATCTCGAATGGCCCGGAAGAAAAAGATGTAAGATAAAAAAAATCAAAGAGCCTGATATCTTCAGAATTATTGAATCTGAAAATATCAAGCTCTTTCCCGAAGATACGGGCAAAATTGAGAGTATTGTTTTGGGGAAGCCTCTCGTAATGATAGCCTGCAAGCGGGATGGAAAAAATCTCGGCACTTACACCGGTGCTACCAAAGAGGGAATCACTTCAATTACATTTGTATCCGAATAATCAATTATCCGACTTCGGCACCGACCCTTGCGCAGGTGTGTCGGGGGAGACAGGTGTTCCCGGCTGAGTTGAGGGTGTCGGAGAATCAGGATAAAGTCCTTTGGGAGGAGTGGCCGGTTTTACAGGACTTCCACTTCCATAGAATAAAGGATAAGGCATGCCGAACACATCCTGCGGGTTCTTTCCCGGACTCAGGAAGCCATCGATTATCTCGTCGCGTCCCGTAGGATACTCAAATGTGTAGAGATTGAAACGATAAAGCATCACAGCCAAATGTTCGAATACAGTGGACTGTATAGCCTCATAGGGGAGCCATGAAGAGGTGGAAGTGAAGCAATATATCTGCAAAGGTATTCCGGCAGCAGTCTGGGCAAGAGTTGATACAAAGCAGGTATCTGCATGAGAGATATTGGAATTGGAGTCAAGCCAAAGCTTGACATACGCTCGGAACACACCAAGATTGGTATCAATAGATCCATCTACGAGACCTTCACTATTGTTGACATTCTCAACTTTACCGGCCTTACGCTGCGCTATCTTCTTCGATATCCATTCCTGCATGAGCGGAATCTGAGCGAAGCGTGCCAGCATCTCATCTGTTGTCTCCACCACACTGTCGGCATCTATAAGATAGTTTCTACAGATGCGGCGTGTATTTGACATCGACATATTGCGGTAATTCTTGAAACCATTGGTCACCAGATTATATGGAGGCACTGTCGAGACGGTCTTGTCCCAGTTCTCGATCTTCACTGCCGTGAGGCCAACTTCCATCACAGTGCCGTTGGCATCTGTGCCGGGCACGGAGATCCAGTCTCCTACATGGAGAGAGTCATTGTCGGCCAGTTGCACACCTGCCACAACTCCAAGAATGGAATCCTTGAAAACCAACATCAGCACGGCAGCAAATGCTCCGAGACCCGCTAAGAGAGATCCGGGGGATTTGTCGAGTAGAATACCACAAACCACGATGATAAAAATTATCCATATAATCATTTTTATAAGCTGCATCACACCCTTCAAAGGAAGATGTCGCTTATTGGCACTCTCATCCACATGATGCCAGATGGAATCTGTCAGCGCACAAAGAGAATAGCAAATCACGTAGAGGATATAAATCCATGTGAGTCGGGATAACCAGCCGGAAAGTGCCAGATGATTATTCAGTGTCACGGATATTAATATAAGAAAGACAAGGGCAGGGATGATTCGACATATCTTAGAAAAAAACTTCTCTTTCACCAACGATTTATATAAATCATATTTTATATGTGGCCCGATCTTATTGAGAATAAATTCAACCACCCACTGCACTCCTCTACCAAGGAACATAGCAAGAACGAAAACGAGAGTGGCATAAATCACTGTCACGAGTGTCTCATGATGTTCCAAACCAACAACATTCAATACCCATTCCACACATTTCATCAGCCACTTTCCAATGGCATAAGTGGTTTCTACTGTTGTAGAGTCAAGCACCTTCTCCACCTGCGGAGGAGGAGTGGCCTTCTCGGGGGAAGGAACCAATGTCAAAAAAGTTAAAAGAGGATTCATATATTATAATTATTAGTTTTCCGGAAATACGATTGTGAAAATATGTTTATAGAGGATTATATTTATATTACAACTAAATGCCTCTGATGTTCAATCCATACATTTCCCACAACATCCGGAAAACTATTCATCGTTTTGATTGTTTTAATTTCAAAATTGGATAAAGTATTGATTTGATTGATGTTATTCATACGTTAACAAATTTTCACAATTATTTATCTCAATTTTTGCACAAATGAATCAACCCTGTGCAAAACAAAAAATAAGAAAATAAATTGTCAATGAATCAATATTTTATTGACACACAATATTTTATATAAAATTATAAACGTTGTTAAAAACTTTTTTACAAAAAATAACACTATTTTTTTGGTAAACGTCTGCTAATCTGAGTAACTTTGAGCCGCAGACAGGTAGAAAATCTAAAAAATTTAAGCGCCATGGAAAAAACTTTAGTCATCTTAAAACCCTCGGCAATCGAGAGAGCTCTTGTCGGAGAAGTGGTGAAGAGAATCGAACAAAAAGGTATTCTCATCGTCGGAATGAAGATGATGCAGCTTGACGAAAAAATACTTCGTGAGCATTATGCCCACCTCGTGGACCGCCCTTTCTTCCCGATGCTGGTTGCATCAATGATGACCACTCCAGTTATCGTGATGTGTCTTCAGGGAAAAGATGTAGTTGAAGTTTTTCGTGCAATGACCGGCGCTACCAACGGACGCAAAGCTCTCCCCGGAACTATCCGTGGTGACTTCTCGATGAGCGGACAGCAGAATATCGTCCATGCGAGCGATTCTGTAGAAAATGCTGAAATTGAAATCAAGCGTTTCTTCCGTCCTGAAGAGATTTTCGAATACAATGCCCGTAACATTCGTTTCATTTACGCAGACGATGAAATTTAACTGAGTATATTTCAACCCCGATAATTACAAACAATTAAAAGATGAATTGTAAAAAGATATTTGGAACTCTCCTCCTCACCACCCTGGTAGCTTCAGGAGTGTCCGCACAGAACAACACTAATTCCTCAAGTGCAGCTCATAAGAATGCACATAAACAGCTCCTCGCAAAGGCAGCTGAAAGCAAAGACCAGATCAAACTGGTAGATAAGAATGCATACGTCAACCTCATGGAGGATGTAGAACCTGAAATCGACATCTTCACCGAGGGATGGAACAGCAAAAGCGTCAATCCTTTCAAGGAATCAGACGTTCCCAATTCCAAAGTAATAAATGTGACAGGCTATCATATGCCTGTTCCCGGAAGAGTCACTTCCAACTATGGCTACCGTGCTAAATTCGGAAGAATGCACAAGGGCGTGGACTTAGCTCTTAAATCCAACGATACTGTATATGCAGCTTTCGATGGCAAGGTGCGTCTCACAAATTATGAGGCAAAAGGATATGGTAACTATGTTATCCTTCGTCACCCCAACGGACTCGAAACCGTTTACGGTCACCTCAACAAGCATCTCGTGAAGCCTAACCAGACAGTTAAAGCAGGTCAGCCTATAGGTCTGGGTGGCAACACCGGCCGAAGCACCGGACCCCACCTCCACTTCGAAACCCGTTTCATGGGATATGCTATCAATCCCGCTGCGATTTTCGATTTCGCAAATCAGACCACTCACACTGACACATACACTTTCTCTAAAGCAACATACACTCAACCGCGTAACTTCGCTCCCTCTAAGAAGAAAGAGGAAAATGTGAATCCATATCGTCCCGCTACCGAAGTGGCTTCCACATATACGGTGAAGACCGGTGACAATATGGCAAGCATCGCAAAGAGATATGGTATTTCCACAAGCACTCTCCGTCGTCTTAACAATATGGAGAAAACTGATAAAATTAAAGTAGGCCAAGTCCTTAAATTAAAATAACAACAACTATTACAAGCTATATAAATAATGAGGAGATTCCACAAGGAATCTCCTCATTATTTATATATAAGTGTATATTTCAGATAATCAACTTTGGAAAACTTACCGGATAATGAATAAGATAATCATTTTATCTGATCCAACACATGGATTGCCGCAACAGCGAAAAGCGCTGCCGTCTCGGTCCGCAACCGTGATTCCCCAAACGTAACAGCTTTGAAACCCCTCTCTCGCGCCAATGAAATCTCAGAAGGAGAGAAATCTCCCTCGGGGCCTATAAGAACCACCACATCACTATTTCCGGGGTATTCACGGCAAAACTCCCTGCGATCTGTTTCACTGTCGCAATAACCCACATATTTAAGATCAGGGAGATCTGAAGCTATAAAATCCTTGAAAGCCATCAATCCCTTGAAATCCGGGAGAACAGCCTTGAGACTCTGCTTCATGGCCGAAACCATAATCTTGAGGAGACGATCTTCATTCACATTCTTGCGCTCGCTATGTTCACACTTCAGAAGCACAATCTCATCCACTCCCATCTCGACCACTTTCTCAAGCATCCACTCTATGCGGTCGATATTCTTGGTAGGAGCCACAGCAAGAACTATCCTCCCTGTCCAATGCTTGGGCTCATCAATTGTCTTTATTATATCTACCGCAGTATGCTTCGGATGAGCCTCAGTTATCACACACTCATAGCTATGCCCTTTACCGTCCACAGCATAAAGCGTGTCGCCCGTTTTCATTCTCAGAACCCGACAGCAATGTCCTGACTCGGATTCCGGGAGCACTCCCGACTCCAAAATGTCGGGCACGTAAAATCTTATCATTATTATACGTATTTATCAGATGAAGATCAATAGGTTCATTCTCCTGCCATCCCTTCGGGATCGCCACCTCCTATCTCTTCAACTTCCTTTACATCCACAGTTTTCTGCACATCACCACCGGGATTCCTGAACGCAAATATAAAGAGAAGACTGATCACCAATGCATATGCGGCGAAGATGAACCAGGATATCTGCCAACCCAAAAGATTGGCTTCCGCATTAGCAGTAGGCGACATATCCACAAAACGATTCACCACATACGTGCCGGCAATCCATGTGCCTATACTGGCGCCCAAACCATTAGTCATAATCATGAACAATCCCTGAGCACTTGAACGTGTAGATGTATCAGTCTGACTGTCCACAAAAAGACCACCGGCGACATTAAAGAAGTCGAAAGCCACACCATAGACAATGCAGGAAAGCACGAGAAACACCACCCCGCTCCCGGTATTTCCAATTCCAAAGAAGCCAAAACGCAACACCCATGCGAACATGGCCAGAAGCATCACTCCTTTAATCCCGAATCGCTTGAGGCAAACGGGTATCAGAAGAATACACAGCGCCTCACTCGCCTGCGATACAGCTGTGAGTGCCGTAGCATTACGCGCTGCCCAGTCGTTGGCAAATTCCGCCACACCACGAAAAGAATTGATGAAGAGAGTGCCATAACTATTGGTGACCTGAAGGCATACACCCAAAAGAAAAGAAAACACGAAAAAGATAGCCATCGTCTTGCTCTTGAAAAGCTTAAAGGCATCAAGACCCAAAGTCTGCGAAAGACTGGTACTCTTTCCCCTGTTTACCGGGCAAGGAGGCATTGTAACCGCATAACACATCAAAATCATCGACATGAAGCCCGAAGTGATAAACTGCATATAACTGCTCTGAAAATTGGTAAAATTTACCAATAGCTCCGCGAATATAAATCCAACAGTACCCCATACCCTTATAGGCGGGAAATGCTTCACAGTATCCAGACCGGCCTTATTCAGCGCATTAAATGCCACTGAATTGCCTAATCCTATAGTTGGCATATAGAAGGCCACGGAAAGAGTGTAAAGAGAAAATAAAACTCCGAATGCAGGAGTCGCAGTGCTCATGCAGTAAAAACCACATAGCAACATGAAAAATCCCGCGAGTCCCTGACAACCGGCCAGCATCTTTTGTGCCGGAATCCATTTATCGGCCGCTATTCCCACGAGAGCAGGCATGAACAGCGATACAATTCCCTGTATGGTATAAAACCAGAAAATCTTGGCTCCCAGGCCAACACTTCCCAAATAAATACCCATCGATACCAAATAGCTTCCCCATACGGCAAATTCGAGGAAGTTCATTATTATCAGCTTTGCTTTAATACCGGTAGCGTTTCCCATGATGATATGTTTTAAGGCTAATTTGTTTTACGATAACAAATTTACAAATTTATTCCTTATATTCAAAATCCGATACATATTCTATCAAAGCTTCCCTATCCGGAATCTCAAGCATTTTCCCATCTTGGCGAGCTAATCCCTTCTCTTCAAGGGAGGCAATAGCAATATTAACCGCTTCACTTCCATACGATTTTTCCAGAGATTCAAGACCATTAATTCTTATTCCGAAGTTTCGCTGAGTAGTAAAAAGCACTACCCACTCAGCTATAACCCTTTCAGGGCCTAATCTGCGAAAACGTCTTAGAGTCTCAGGAATTCGTTGGGCATATAGCGACAGCAGATTGGCGAAATTAAGAATATATATGGGATCGCTACCCAAAAGCGAAAGATACTTTTCTTTACTGAATTCCATCACACTCGTCTCTGTTTCTGCCGTTATCGTCCCGTCGTAATAGGGATGGATCCCGAAAAGTCGGGTTGCTCCTATTACATCATGACCCTCATACAGTGAACTCACGGTGACCTCTCCATTTCGAGTGGTAAATTCAAGTCTAATTTTACCTTTTAAGAGGAATTTCAGTTTTTTTACCTCTTCCCCCTCATTCACTATTTTCTCTCCTGCAGCATATTTTTTAAATTCAATTCTTGTCTTTTCAAGAAAAGTTGATATATGCTCCTCCCCCACCCCCTTGAAGAGGGGGAGATCCATAATTGTCTGATACATCGTGCCTGTTCCCATAAGCGCACATGTTTTATTATTGCGATGTGATGTCCCGACACCGGGGATAAATTGTCTGTTTTTCGTATGTTATTTTATAAACCTCTTATGCTATTCTATAAAAAAAGGTGAACCGTTAGGTTCACCTTTTGTAGCGGGATCGAGAATTGAACTCGAGACCTCCGGGTTATGAATCCGACGCTCTAACCAACTGAGCTATCCCGCCGTGAGAACTAATTTCCCGTTTGCGAGTGCAAAGTTAGATATATTTTTTCAAATCACCAAGCTTTCTTCGATTTTTTTTGGTAATTTTGTGAAGATTTTTTCCAATCCTCTTTGGAGAAAAGATCTTTTTTAGTAATAAAATTATGAGTTTCAAGTCGATACATAAATTATCAATATACGCCGTATTTTTTCTCTTTCTTTGCTTGTATTGCGGATGCAACACCGGAGTGGAGAGCACCAAGACCATAAAATATTCCAAGAGTGACCGGAAGCAACTCGCTCCATCTCCCGAAGATCTCTTTATTTCAGCAATACGCCCCGTGTTATTGAAGGACTGGGAAAAAGGGCGCAACTTTATGATTTCTGATCGTAGGGCAGCTCTTGTGTTCGAGGGAATGGCATCTGCATATAAAGAGGAGGAACTGGAAGGGAAAGAGGTAGCTTTTGCCGGCATAGAGGAAAGAAATACACCGGGTGGAATAAGGAATGCTTTCATCTTATTCTCCGATGGTGGTAGAAATTACGCTTATCCTACTGGAAAGACTCTTGACGATGCGCTCTCATCCATCTCCTCTATCGATATACCGATGATGGTGGATCTTTCCATTGTAGCTCAATACAGGAAACTGCTTTTAGGAAAACAACTTTGGACCAGAACTCCTTTATGGTATGATAAAAATGGCGAAAAAATGAAAGGGAGACAGTTTGTCCCTGTAAAAGTATGGGAAGTTGTCCCTTCCAACTCCGGGTTTCAGATGAGACTCACCATAATTGATGAAAATGGAGAGCAGGCATATATGTTTATGAATGTGCCGAACCGAGGACTTGAAAGCCGCACCCTCCCCTCTCTGTTTTATCTTAATGATCCTCGTCTGAAACACCCTTCGATCTCTGACGAGAACTGGTCGCTTATATGTAATGGTTTGGTTCAGACCGGCATGACAAAGGAGGAATGTAAACTTTCACTTGGAAATCCCGATGACGTGAATTCCGGTCACGACTGGAACCGCACTATCGATATATGGAATTATAAAAACGGCAGTTTCCTGCAATTTAGCGACGGACTGCTCACCAAATTCAGGATATGATCATAGAAGAAGATAAAGACCTTACTCCTTTCACCACTTTCAATATCCCGGTGAAAGCCCGCTATTTCGCTCAATACACTTCAGAGCGCGAATTGATCCGTATTTCCCGTTCGGAAGAATATATCAATAATGAAGTGCTTCATATCGGTGGTGGAAGCAATCTTCTTTTCCTCACCGACTACAATGGCCTGGTGATTCATAACGCCATGAAGGAAATCATGCGCTATGATAAGGATGAAGAGAATTGTTTTATTATTGCCGATGCCGGTGTGAAATGGACCGATCTTGTAGAATTCGCTCTTCAAGAGAATCTTGCCGGACTTGAAAACCTTGCCCATATTCCCGGAGAGGTGGGAGCTTCTGCAGTTCAGAATGTCGGAGCTTACGGCGTAGAGGCAAAAGATGTGATAAGCTATCTTTATTGTTTCGACACTCAGACGCGCCAGACAGTACGACTCACCAACACGCAATGCCGCTTTGCATATCGCGACTCTATATTCAAGAATGAATGGAAGGGGCGATTCTTTATCCTGAGGGTTGCCTTTAAGGTTGTACCCGGAGGGAAACCTGAACATCTCGACTACCGTCCTCTCGATACTCTTGAGGATCGCCTGGGTCATTATCCCTCAATCCGCGAAGTGGCTGATGAGGTGACCCGAGTGAGAGAGGAGAAGCTTCCCGACCCGAAAGTGCTGGGAAGCGCAGGAAGCTTCTTCAAAAATCCGGAGGTGAGAAAAAGATATTGGCAGGAATTATGCTATCTTTCAGGTGAGCAGATTCCGGCGTTCCCTCTTCCCAAGAAGAATCCCGACGACCCGGAGGAGGTGGAGAGAGTGAAGATAAATTCAGCATGGCTTATCGATCAGGCCGGATTGAAGGGATCACACATCGGAGGGGCGAAAGTATATGAGAAGCAGCCTCTGGTTATCGTGAATGAAGGAAATGCTTCTCCTCACGATGTGAAAAGTCTTGCCGAAAAAGTGATAAGGGAAGTGAAGCGTAAATTCTTTATTGACCTTTATCCTGAAGTAAATTATATCGATACTGATATACATGTGACCATATTGGGTAGCGGCACCTCCAAAGGTATTCCCGAGGTTGGCTGTCTTTGCCCGGTATGCAAATCGGAAGATCCTCGCGATAAACGCCTCCGTGCCTCCGTGCTGATAGAAACCAATGGTGTCAAGATTCTTGTAGATCCGGGGCCGGATTTCCGCCAACAGGCCATACGGGAGGAGATGATGGATATAGATGCCGTGCTCGTGACACATATCCACTACGACCATGTGGGTGGATTTGACGATATCCGTCCCTTCTGTGCCCAGAAGAATATCCCGGTATATACAAGGGAGGATGTAGCCCGGGATCTCCGCAAACATCTTGATTATGTGTTTCGCGATCACCGTTATCCCGGAGTCCCGGCACTCGACCTCAATATTATCGACAACAGTCCTTTCCATATCAAGGGTATCAAGATCACTCCCATAGAGGTGAATCACGGAAAACTTCCTATTTTCGGATACCGCATAGGAGATTTTGCTTATATCACCGATGCCAAGACAATATCTGAACGTGAGATCGACAAGCTTCGAGATCTGAAGGTGCTCATCATAAATGCCCTGCGCAAACGTGATCATTTCGCGCATCTCACTGTGCCTGAAGCATTGGAGATAATCAAGGAGATAAAGCCTGAAAAAGCTTATCTTACACACATGTGCCACGATATTGGATGCCACAAAGACATCCCCTCCATTCATGACCTTCCTGATAATGTAGAGCCTGCTTATGACGGGTTATCCTTGACAATAAAATAGTCAAGAAATTATATTATTTCAGACTTCATTCAATAATCAGGGGCGCTGAATTCCAACCGGAATCAGCGCCCCTTTATAATTATGTAATGGTATTTACAGCACCTTCACATTAAGTTTCTTGTAGGCTCTTTCAGCTTTGTCGCGGGCAGCCTCAACGCTTTCGGCAGTGGCAAGGATCACGCCCATGCGGCGATGTCCCTTCACCTCCGGCTTTCCGAAGATACGCATATCGGTGCCGGGTTCCGACAATGCTTCCTCTATATTCTCAAACACCACTTCACGACTGTCGCCTTCTACTACGACGGCGCGGCTGGCAGAAGGACCGTAGAAACGAATATCAGGAACAGGAAGACCCAAAAGAGCACGGACATGGAGAGCAAACTCGCTCTTATCCTGTGAAATCATTGTAACCATGCCGGTGTCGTGAGGACGTGGGGAAACCTCACTGAATATCACTTCGTTGTCCTTGATAAAGAGCTCTACTCCGAAAATACCGTAACCCCCGAGAGCATCGGTCACCTTCTTGGCAATCTCCCTTGCGTTCTCTATGGCTTTCTCCGACATCGGCTGAGGCTGCCATGAATAACGGTAGTCTCCGTCAACCTGTATATGACCTATCGGCTCGCAGAACACTGTGCCGTTGATCGTTCTTACGGTGAGAAGAGTGATCTCATAATCGAAATCCACAAACCCTTCCACTATCACACGGCCCGCACCGGCTCGTCCGCCTTCCTGCGCAATTTGCCAGGATCGCTCGATATCTTCCTCTTTCTTTATCACGCTTTGACCGTGACCCGAACTACTCATGATGGGTTTAACCACACAAGGAATACCGATCTCTTTCACTGCCTCCTTGAATTCTTCAAAGGTAGAAGCAAACTTATATGGAGAGGTGCGGATTCCAAGATCCTCGGCGGCAAGGCGCCGGATCCCCTCACGATTCATGGTGAGCCATGCCGCTTTGGCTGTTGGAGTGACATTATATCCCTCTTTCTCGAGTTCCACAAGCACCGGTGTGGCAATAGCCTCCACTTCCGGGATGATGTGGTCGGGCTTCTCCTCTTCAATTACTTTTCTCAATGTCTCGCCATCGAGCATATTGAAAACTCTCGATTTGTGAGCCACTTGCATTGCAGGAGCATTCTCATAACGATCGCATGCCACAACCTCAACGCCCAGGCGCATCAGTTCGAGAGCTACTTCCTTACCAAGCTCACCGCTACCTAAAAGCAGTGCCTTTCTCCCTGAGGGAGTATTCACTGATCCAATCTTTGTCATTAGTGTATGATAGTTTTTTACCTTGTTTCCTACATTAACCCGTCGGTCTCCACCTCATCAAGCACCTTGATATTGGGCTCCTCAAGACCATAGTGCTTCTTGGCATCTATTCCTTTGAGCCAGAGAGCGAAAAGAAGAGCTGCAACACCCAATCCGACAAACACGGTCATTGTCACGGTATAGTTATAGTCGAGAGGATTGGTGATTCCTTTGTTGCTGCTCTCAAGTATTGATCCAATCCCCTTGCGGAATCCGTAAAGACCAATATTCTGAATCCAGAATATCACTGCATAAGCGGATCCGAGAAGCTTGGGCTGGATGAGCTTCGGCACTGATGGCCAGAGAGAAGCCGGCACAAGCGCAAAACTGATACCGAGAAGAATTATAGCTACATAGGCTATGATAAAACCCGCGGTCTCTCCCTTGAAACCGGGGAGAATATAGGCGAATGTGGAATGACACACAATCATCAGCAACGAACCGAAGATAAGCATCGTAGCTCCTTTACCCTTACGGTCAAGGAAATTGCCGAGGAATGGTGTGATGGCTGCGGCCCCGATCGGGAATACAAAAAAGATCAAGCCTGCCTCACGCTCCGAGATACCGAGATTACACTGAAGCATCAGACCTGCATAATTCTGGAAGGGGAAGATGGCTGAATAATAAAGCACACAAAGAAGCGATACTATCCAGAACACCTGAGAAGAAAAGATATATTTGAGATCGCTGATTTTGAATGGATCGTCTTTCTCTTCGTTGTTTCCGATCTGATTTTCGAGTTTCTTATCCATGAAGGCATAAGTGATGAAGCATATCAGACCTATGCACACAAGGAGACACGCGAATGCCACAGGACGTGCCACATTTATCTCTCCTCCGAGCTGCACGATCCAGGGAGATCCGAAGAATACCACAGCCACTCCAAGACGCGCGATTGCCATCTCACAGCCCATGGCAAGCGCCATTTCTTTTCCTTCAAACCATTTGACAATACCGCGTGAAACGGTGATACCTGCCATCTCGATACCACAACCGAAAATCATGAAACCTATGGTGGCGAGTTTGGCTGAAGCCGGCATACCTACCACCCAGGGAGTGATATTCCACCATGCGTCGGGAATATTGAGGATGCCGTCAAACCATTGAGCCAGACCTGAGCCTGCAAAGGAATCGGTCATTGCATACCAGTTGAGCAGGCCGCCCACAACCATCACTGCTCCGGAAAGGATAGCAGTAAACCGCACTCCCATCTTATCCAGAATGATTCCTGCAAATATCAGGAAAAACACAAAAACATTCAAAAAAGTCTCGGATCCAAAGAAGTTACCCCATGTCTGAGGATCCCAGCCTTTTTCTGTCTGCACGTAGCTCTGCAACGGTGAGAGCACATCAACGAAGATATAGCCGAAAAACATGGCTATTGCAAGAAGTGTCAGGGCCGTCCAGCGTGCCCATTTCTTGTCGTTCAGGAATTCTTTTACTTGTTCTGCCATTGTTTAGTAAAGTAAGTGAAGTCGTTAAAACTTCATTGTTTTGAATATTTTCTGCAAATTTAATCTTTTTTTCAGAAATAAGACTCCATTCCATAAAATTTCTTGATGCTTAAACCTCATTCAATCGAAACCGATGAATCTGATAAAAATATGGTCGGCCTCAAATGAGAGTCCGACCATATACCCAATGATGCTTGTGCCTATTTATTGAGCCATCACCTTTTGTGTCTTTCCTTCTTTGCGGATTATATAAATATTCCCGGACTCGGTTCTGTCAACCTTCACTCCTCTGAGATCATATATTACTATCTCTGATTCCGGATTGGTATCAAGATCGATTGTCTCCACCACTGTGGATATATATTCGGGAAGAGGAGCTGCCTCGGTCATGTCGCGGGCCGGCTCGGCGAAGAAGCCATTGTTGTAGTCGCCCCATTGGTCACGCAGCCAGCTGGTCTTATTGCGTAGCTTGCTCTTCACCTCATTCAGACGATATTCCATATTACGGTTATCGATCACGGCCTGACCTCCGGCGGGAACCGGCTGATTGTTCCATCGCTTGTAATCGGCCTGAGCCGCTGATTTAAGGCTGTTGCAATAACTGTCAAGATCATTCTCTATGCCATTATATTCCTGCGACATAAACCATTTCCATGTTTCGCGGACCTTATCCATAAATTTACTGTTCTGTCGTAAAGAAGCAATCCATGTGTTGCCCCACATTCCATCACGGGTGAAATAGTTGTTGTCCGACCCGTTGAAAGCGTTACCACAATCCCAAAGGGGTGAGAAATGCCATTTCTGTCCTTCTCCTCTGTCTCGGAAAAGATATGTGGAACCATGATAAGCCTCCGTATGGGAGATGATCTCCTCCACTATATAATATCTTGCGGCGTCATCGAGATCCATATAGCTCCAAAGACGGTCGGAGTTGTCGCCTATCGCATCATTCATAGCCTGGAACTGATCCTCAACAAATCTACGCTGTATATCGGAATATTCCTCGGGAGTATCAAATGTGATTCGCAACACGTCGCGGAAACCATCCCATGTCGTGCCTTTCTCCTCCATACGTATCTGGTTATCTTCGTCATAGTTGTCAAGTTCCACAAGATATCCGCCGCTTACAAGCGATGGATCGGTCTCGAGATCATTAAGTTCCTGAATCATCACTCGGTCATCGCCTACGCGGATAGACTCCGTAAGGAAATAAAGTCCGCGGTAATCGCCGTTGATCACCACCTCCACAGGCTGTTGCGACGGGGTCCAGGGCAGACCCATGCGTTTTCCGAGATTGAAGCCGGTGAAATTACGCATATAGCCGTAATTATCATCGGCATGGGCAAGGATAGCGAAATGCTTGCTCTTACTCATACCTAATAGCGACTGCTTCTTTTCGAGCTTAAGCTTAAACGGTTTCTTGGAGAAGCCTTTCCGGGTCCAGTTGCCGCGGGCTTTTATCTGAAGCGGAAGTGGTGACTCCTTGCTTCCCACAGAGGCTGCCCCATCCATCCAGTCAACTCCATTGAGATCGAGCCAATAATTTCCGGTGAAATAATTCTTATGGTCAAGATCCTTGGATATGATCTCATTATTATAGTTTCCTGATTCATCATATACATTTATATATAGCACAGGGAGCGTGCCTGAAAGACCTTCGACTTCAGGATCGATCACCGGGTCATCTACACGAGGCTCTTCTCCATTGACAACAAATTTCAATGTCGCACGACTATTATTTGTCTTGGAATATTCAAATGAAATCTCAACATTCGACAAATTTTGAGCTATATAATTTTCGCCGTCTCCCACTCCTGACTTGAACGAAGGACCATATATTATTGTTTCCGAGGCGCTGCTGCTCACAGCCCCATAATTAATTCTCCAATCTTCATTTGAAAGTTTAAACCGCCCATTAAGATTCTCAACAAAAATTGAGTAAATACTACCATTTCTTACCATCGGGAGAGATAAATCCCATCCATTAATTTCTCCACGAAGATAAAATTTAGGCCATGTAGGATCTTCCGGTTCCACAGGATTCTCCGGATCTTCACCGGGTTTCACATATTCAGGAAGCTCGGCAGCTATAGTGGTGTCACGTGCCGGTTCAGAGAAAGAACCATTATAATCACCCCATTGATCACGAAGCCAGCTGGTCTTGTTGCGGAGCTTCATCTTCACCACACTAAGTCGCTCGTCCATATTGCGATTATCTATCACGGCCTGACCTCCATCGGGTACCGGCTGGCGGTTCCATCGGAGGTAATCGGCCTGTGCTGCTGCTTTCAGACTATTGCTATATCGATCAAGGTCGGCCTCAATGCCATCAAATTTCTGAGACATGAACCATTTCCATGTCTGGCGGACCTTGTCCATGAATTTAGTGTTCTGACGCAAGGAGGCGATCCATGTATTGCCGTATAATCCATCACGGGTGAAATAGTTATTGTCAGAACCATTAAATGCATTACCACAATCCCAAAGTGGAGAGAAATGCCATTTCTCTCCTTCCCCGAAGTCTCGGAAAAGATATGTGGAACCGTGGTATGCCTCGGTGTGGGAAATAATCTCCTCCACTATATAATATCTTGCGGCGTCATCGAGATCCATATAGCTCCACAGACGGTCGGAGTTCTCTCCAATAGCATCATTCATGGCGCTAAATTGGTCAGTAATAAATCTTTTCTGTATTTCGGAATATTCCTCCGGAGTGTCAAATGTGATGCGTAGTACATCGCGGAATCCATCCCATGTCGTGCCTCGCTCCTCCATACGAATTTGATTATCTTCATCATAGTTGTCAAGCTCAACAAGATACCCTCCGCTACAAAGTGATGAATCAGTTTCATTGTCGGCGAGATCCTTAATCATCACACGGTCATCACCAACACGTATGGATTCCGTAAGGAAATAAAGCCCGCGATAATCACCGTTGATCACCACCTCCACCGGCTGTTGTGACGGGGTCCAGGGCAAGCCGATTCGCTTTCCGAGATTGAACCCGGTGAAATTACGCATATAGCCGAAATTATCATCGGCATGGGCAAGGATAGCGAAATGCTTGCTCTTGCTCATACCTAATAGCGACTGCTTCTTTTCGAACTTGAGCTTAAAGGGTTTCTTGGAGAATCCTTTGCGTGTCCAGTTACCGCGCGCTTTTATTTGAAGCGGAAGTGGTGACTCCTTGCTACCCAAAGACTCTGCTCCTTCCATCCAGTCCACTCCATTGAGATCAAGCCAATACTCTCCGGTGAAATAATTCTTATGGTCAAGGTCTTTGGATATGATCTCATTATTATAATTTCCGGATTCGTCATATACATTTATATATAGCACAGGGAGAGTGCCTGAAATTCCGGGCACCTCAGGATTGATCACGGGATCATCTCCATGCCCGGATCCTCCAACTATAAAAGTGAGGGTTGTATGATTGGGATCTTTAGAATCATATGTAAAACTTATAGTTACATCCCGCAGGTTATTGGCCTTGAAATTGGCTCCTGCCTTCACTGCGGGGACAACCTTGGAGCCCGAGATTTGTGCCTCATCAAGGGCTCCAAATTCTCTATACCATATTTCGTCAGAAACTTTAAACTCTCCATCCAGACGATCCATGTGAATGGAATAAGAATTACCATCCCGTTTAAAGGGATACTCAAGGCTGGTCCATTGGGGATCGGTAAATGCCCCCTTTAAATAAAACTCCGGAAGCTGCTCCCAAGATTGGGAGAAAACCTTGAGCGGCACTCCAAGAAAAATAAGCACCATAAATATGGCCAAAACAATCTTTTTCATGTAAAAAATATTAAAGTTAAGCTCAGTATTATAAAAATCGTAGTAGAAAGTCTTTTCTATCTTCCAATACTGCAAAATTAATAATTATTTCTATCATAATGAATAAACCTACTATAATTTGCGTATAATATTTCTTTTTTAGATTTTCAACATAAAAAAACAGTCAAACTATTGCAGGATTTAAAAAAAAATCTTAACTTTGCAGAGCAAAACGGTAAAACGATTGCCAATAACCGAAATGGTCGATTAGTGTAGCGGTTAGCACGCCACCCTCTCACGGTGGAGACTCGGGTTC
>CAMWUJ010000036.1 GCA_947177405.1 uncultured Porphyromonadaceae bacterium
TTGACTTTCTTATATACCGGGCGTAAAAAATCTCCGTTTTTTATATACCTTTGCAAATAAATATATTTCTCTATGGAAGTCTCATCCCCTTTTCTGTTCGGACAGCGAGTGATTGATCCTTTGTTTGATATAGGATTCAAACTTATCTTCGGCCGTAAGCATGTCTCGGAGCCTCTTCTGATCGATCTCCTCAACAGTATCTTTGAGGGAGATCCGGTATATGGCAATATAGTGTCGCTCACTTACACTAACACCGAGCAACCCCACGAACTGGAACAAGGTAAAGGGATACGCTACGATATCCGCTGCGAAACCGCCGATCACCGCCATTTTATCGTGGAAATGCAGAAAGCCGATCAGGAATATTTTCTCCCCCGATGTTATTACTATGTGAGCCGTGCTACGGCTTCCCAAGGTTACCGGGGACGCGACAGGGAGAGCGGCAAGAGCTGGGACTATGAGCTTGAGCCGGTGGTGGGAGTATTCTTCTGCAATTTCCATGTCAGGGGAATCGACAGACGGGCTGTAGTAAAGGCTCGTCTCAGCGACGAACTCACGCATGAGCCAATAGGAGATTATCAAAGATATGCTTTCATACAGATACCATTTTTCAACCAGGAGGAGTATGAATGTAAAACAAGATTGGAAGAATGGATATATAACATAAAAAACATGGGAAGGATGCAAAGAATAGCTTTCACAATAGAAGATACGTTCCGTTATCTCAAGGAAGTGAGTGATGTAGCCGCATTGACAGGCACCGACAGGGAAGTGTATGAGGCAGAACTGATGAAGGCACGCGACTATAATGCGGTGATGAAGACTGCGGAGAAAAAAGCCCTGGAAGAGGGATTAGCAAAAGGTATAGAGGAAGGTAGAGCGGAAGGTAGAGCAGAAGGTAGAGCGGAAGGAAAAGCGGAAGTTGCCAAGAATATGTTGGAAGTAGGTATGGATTTAGAATCTGTATCGAAACTCACAGGGCTTTCGATAGAAATCCTTAAATCGTTGAATTGATTCAATTTTCGCGAGTCCTGTATTTGCTTAAAGGATATTCTTTATGCTTCAATTCCCACTATTTATGCATTTGTCTGTAGAGGAACATCTTCTATATGATCGGGATAAAGATTTAGGATTGTGCGTGTCACACTTGGGTAAATCTCACGTATTTCCTCTTCTTTGAAACCGTCGGCTTCGAGGAGGAGAGCAAAGCAATCCACATATATTAGCAGATCTCCGAAGGAAATTTTCCGGGTTCGGCTCAGGCGGTTCATTATGGAGGCCATCAATCCTCCGATGTGCAGATCAATCACGTTATCAGTATCTTTTATCTTGGATATGGCTACAAGTTGGCTACGGCAGAAGGCCATAAAATTATCCAGGGTCTCTCCACGGATGGCGGCCATCAGGTCAACGGGACCTGAGAGAAAAGATGTAGGGCAGTATTTACTTGTTGCCACCACACCATCCTGATAAGGCACTTCCACAATAAATGTCTTGGGTCGATCGAGTATAGTCGTGTCAAAATTCAGTTTCAGCGTTTCCATTGATAATTGCATTAGTAAAGCGACGGGCTTCTCCTATCTAAGAGCGGGGAAAGAAAGACCGGTCACAATTACATATACCAAGATACTTTGAAAGGTAAACAAGGCTTTATCTGAATATTTCGATCGAGGGATGCTGGATGGTCTGGAAGATTCGTCGGTTTGCATAATCCTTACGCTCAAAGCATTTTCGCCATCTTGCGAAATCGGCATCCTTCTTCAACAAGATAGAGATGTAATAGGATAAGGATCCATACAGACGTCCTGTAGAAGAACGGTATTCAAAATTGCGTTCATTCTCCCGGCAAGCAGTAACAACAGTCAATAATCCTCCGGGAGTGAAATTCTTTGGTTTGGGAATCCCTGCAACAAAAGATTTACGTCCGGGAGGGATGAATGCTATTTCCGTGCCTCGCAGATAGCGCAAGAGTTCAGGCTCCAGATCAGTTATCTCATCTTTCTGTATTCCCTTGCTATAGCATGCATCTACGACCACGAACACTTCTCCTGAAGGGGCGACCTTTCGCTTTATAGCATCCAGCAATGGACAAAGCTCATCATCGATAAGATGATATTGACCGATGTAGGTGCCGTTCAACCTTCTGGTGTCCCTGCAGGCATCGTAGGGAATAATGGATTCATCATATCGCTTATCCTTCCTCACGTTTAGCTCATCACGATTGTCATCTCTTATAGGTTGTCCGTGGCCGGAAAAATGAAAATACACTTTGTCGTCCGGTTTGCACCGTTGTGCCAATGCTTTCAAGGCTTCCACGATCGCATTTTTGGTAGCTTTCTCATCGACTAAAACTACCATATCCTTGAATCCTCTTCGATCCAGCAACGGACGCAATAACGCAACATCATTGTCGCCATGAACAGGACTCCATCCGGTCTTAGCCTGATCATACTTTCCGATTCCTACAAGAAGAGCGCGATTGATCGCACCGGCATAGACTACTGCCAATGTCCCGAAGAGAAGAGTGATTATCAGTCGGCGTATCATAGGAGTTTAAGAGTGTGTTTACTTTTAAATGATTTTAGCACAAAAGGAGATTCTGGAGGGATTATTCAAAGTTGAAGATGGAGCATAGCGGGCTATGCGACTGATGAAACTTTGGATAAGCACCCAAAAGATTCTTTGTGATGAAATCAAGAATGTTTTTATAATTACATTTGTTAATTCGGTTTAAAAGTAAACACACTCTAATTCAATTCTTCAAGAATCCTCCTGCATTGAGCCACAAACTCTGGATTATCTTTAAATTTCACGCACATCTCATTTAAGAGGGCCTTCGCCTTGTCGCGGTCGTGAATCTTAAGATAAGCCATGGCAAGTCGCATCCCGGCCTCTTCCCCGGCCTGCATATCTTCATCAGAAGCATCCCGGTAAACCTTCTCAAGAGACGCAATATCATTGGAGGAGATTGATTCCCATCCACGGTTGGAATCCGGGATATAATTATAAGCCACGATAAGATTGTCGATACGATCCATCTGAGTCTGTCGTATAGTGAAGAATGTAAAGATTCCGATTATGAACATGGCCGCCACAGATCCTATCCATAGAATATTTTTGTAACGCAACCGTGTCTTGTGGATCGTCTGCATTTGTGCGATTCTATATTCATGATCTTCAATCAATTCCTCCCGGGTTAACTCCCTGTCGGAGTCATCGCATACTGATTCCTCGTCAGGCACCTCAACCAGACTGTCTTTCTCTGTTCTCATAGCGTCGCAGCGCAATGATAACAACAGTTTCTTTAGATCCTGCGCGGATATATTTTCCATTGCTACTCCGAAATCCATATCCTCCTGCTCCGCCTCTTTATAGATACCGTCGAGGATAAAAAGATAGGTGCGGAAATCGGAAGCAAACTGCTTGTCATCACCAAGGCGCCCTTCGAAAACCGCTTTCTCCTCCGGGGTCAGCGTCTGATCTATATAGCGGTCGAACAATTCTATATTATTTCCCATTTCTTTTCCTCCTGACGGGTTTCTGATCAATTATACCTGCATTATAAAGAGCGATTTTCACCCTATATATCAAATCCTGCATACATAGCCATCGTCGAGCCTTGACAGCTTTTGCATTATCCCTGGTTGATTTGCCGTTATTCCGGTATGGATCCAACTCTGAGGCGATCTCGGCATCAGTCATATCTGAATAATAGGTCATCCTGATGATAGAGGCACAAGGCTCGGGCGTATGGGTTAGTTCGTCGCTCAAAAGCGTCTGAGCTTCACTGTCTTTATAGATCACCGTCTCCCCATCCTGCACCGGCAGGTCTTTTAGCAGATCGGAAACTCTACGAGCCCGTGCCAACGACCGGGAGTCATCTTCAGTCGCAGTATCATCCACCGATTCCATTTTGCCATGATGTCTATAATGCTTGCCGGCCATATTGAGTCCGATGGTGATGATATATCGTTGCCAGTCGGTATTCTTCTTTATTCTCCCTTCATCAAGGTTGCGCTGTATTGCCACAAAAATATCCTGATAGATATTCTCGGCATCCGCAAGTCTCATATTGGTGGACCGGTATTTATCCATGAGGAGATTGGTGAAATTGCCTCGCAATTTCATATACCATTTTCTCACGATATCTTCGTAGGTTTCCTCCATTTTTATCTCATTTATTCAATCAATATGAACGCGCTCCATATCTCCGGATTATCGGGCACTTCCTTTCTCAGCCATTGCTGAGCCTGATGGAAAGCTGAATATATCGTCTCTCCTTTTGCCAGATTCTCATAAAATATATCCATAAACTGAACGGTCCAGTAATCATTCACTTTTGAGAGTGTGCAGATAAGGTTTTTTGTTCCGGCAATCCGGAATGCCCTCTGCAATCCCCATACTCCTTCGCTGTCGGTGATTGCCAGACCGGTATCGCAGGCCGACAGGACAGTCAGATCTAAATTCGGAAACGACAGGAGTTCGATCTCCCCGTCGGTAAGCAGGTCGTCTTCGGCATCCGAAATCACGGAACTTTTCCAAGACATATTCCCATTACGCAAAACAAGCCCCGAAATATCGTTTTTATCCACAGCCACAGCTCGTAGCGCCATTTCATAGTCGGGATGGCCTATTGAATCTATTGCCCGGATCAATTCATCACGGTCGCGATGGAAGCCGTGGGTTGAAATATGAAGGATATTCATCTTCGATCCGTCAAGCTTTTTCACTTCCGTCTCTCTGGCTTTATCATTGAATATTAACTTTAGATGATCGGTGCCCATACGACGGCGTATGACTTTGAGTTCGTCTTTGACTCCGGGGAGATCGACCCAGGACCCACGGTCGATAGTTTCGCCTTTCCCAATGGGCGAGTTATGGTCGGATACTCCTATCGCCACCATCTCTTTGCCGGGTAAGATGTTGCTGTGAATATCGGCCGGATGAAACACCCGATGGAGACGGTATCGGTCGGAATATGGCTTCCCGTTCTCATCCGTCATATATTCCAAGGGCAGAGAGGAAAGGGATCGGTCGGTGGAGAAATATACATCTTTCTTACCTTGGAGAAGGGAATCAAGCAACATCCAGATTCCCGAAGGTATTCTTTTTAATTTATGTTTGGAGGCAAGCTTCACGAAATGCACTTTCTTGGTTTTGCCATCCACCACAAAGGCCACAAAATATCTCCCCTCCCTTATTCCTACAAGATCCACTAAAGCCGCCTCTTCCGGGAGATTGGTAAGAATGGAATTTAGTGACTGCTTTTTCAGCTGATCTTCAAATTCAGAGAAATCCACGAAGTCACTTATAATATATCTTTCGCGGGAGGCAATTTGATCGCGAAGTCTTTTGCACTCCTCTGCATTTCCTTTTGACTCGGCCAGATTCAATCTGAGGCGAAGCTTATTGAGAGTGTCCATATCTGCTTTGGCTTCAGGGATTCCCATAAGCTTTTTCTGCACATTCTTTGCCGTGGTGAATAGCAATCCTTTAATCATCAGGGAATAATCAAGAGCCACTTCCGCCATGCCGGGAATAGTGTCGGCTAATCTTATTGCGTTATCCCGTCTTGCCTCAAGCTCGGAGCTTAAATTGCGACGTTCCGAAGAGTTCATCCATAAGAGCCGGGATGTCAATTCTTTGCGATAATTCTCAAGATTCTTTCGGGCATAGAGAGCAGTTTCGGATTTTCCCCAATCGGCATAAAGAGTTTCCCGGAGTTTGTCGGCCTCGATTCTTTGCTGATCGCCTAATTTCTCAAGATGATCAATAAGAATCCGGGCATTTTCATATTCACCGGTTAAAATACCCAGCCTAATGGCATAAATCTGCGTGTTCACTCCATTAGGGCGGATGTTGAAATATTCACCCAAGTATTTACGGGTATTAGACACATCCTTAAAATCCAGATAAAAATCAATTGCTTCAGATAAGGCATCCAGTCTTTGGCGGGAATCCGGGGGCAGGTTGGAAGATACTCTTAAAAGAGCCTCTATCGCATCTCTTCTCAAGTCATAATTTTGATTCTTTTTGCAGGATTCCGCAATCTCATTGCATATTCTGATAAGAAGAGGATCGGATTCTCCTAAATTCATGGCATTCTCAAGGGCCTTGGCCAGAAAGCGTAAAGCGGTGTCGTAATCATTTATTCGATTGTAATAATACCCGTTGAGATAAAGGAGCTCGGTCAGCATCCTGGGGTCGTCTTTAATAAATGTGGAATAGAGAAAGGCAGCCCGGTCGAGAGCGGATATCACTTTGAATGAATTGTCTTCGCAGGCATAGACCTGAGAATTGAGCATATGTCGAAGCACCGCATCTCTCGGCACCACATTAATATATTCCTCGGCTTTGGCGAAAGCCTCCCGGGCCCGGGAAATATCAGTGTGAGTAAGAGACACCCCCAGAGTCTCATAATAGATGAACCGGTCGAGCTCGGTCAGTGCCGGGTCATTTAAATAACGGTTGCCGATATCATCCATAAGATTGACTGCTTCCTCGGTATATCCTGATTCCAAAAGGAGGTTTACATAGCTATAGGAAGCATATATAAGTTCCTTCAGATCATCGCAATTTTTGGCTGCCGAGAGAAGATATTTAGACGCCTCGTCCAATCTGCCATCATAGACCAGGAGTCGTCCGTAAGCCAGATGGGCATTATAAATCTGGTCTTTCTCCCGTGCTAGATCGAGGGCTTTCTCGGCATATTTGAGGGCATCCTTATGCTTGCCTGTCCTTTCGCTCTTTTCTGAAAGCGACAGGAGATAGCGGAAAGAGAGGTCGGGGGAGATAGTGCTGTCTTCCATCACGGTCTTTATTCCCGGTTCCATCACTTTCAATGCCAATGAAAAATTTGTGCCATGACGGTTCAATTTATCTGAAATTTTCAGGCTCCAGTCAATATATTCTTCTGAATCGACCCCGAAATCCTCGCGCATATTTCTCACAACCAATAAATACACGGAGTCGGCCTGATTATACATCCCGATATCGGCATAAGCTTCTGCCAGATAAAGATGAGCCGGACGAAGACCAAGATTTTTCAGACGGAAATACCGGACTCCGGGATGATCTATATAGTCGATATTTTCCATCATTTTCTCACAAAGATCTTTTACCATTACCAATTTAGGATATACATCCGGATTCGTCAGTATGGAGTCTCCATGCATTATACGGTATATATATCCACACATCAGAGGATAATATAATTCTTCCAACTCATTCATATCATCCATACCGGATGCAATATTCCCTTTTTTCAGTGATGCTTCGTAATATATCCTCAACATCTTGTCATCATCAATCTCGGGGAGATCTGAGGTGGAGATGACCTTCCCATAGCCGCGGGCAGACATTAGAATGCCGGCTATCAGGATAATAAATGTGAGAAAGTGGCGGAGTTGGTTCATGCTAAGTGGTCATTAATTAATAAAATCCGGTATTCTGCCGTCCGGGCGGTCGCCATAATTCGGTCATATAGAGCCGGCTCAAACACTGGTTTAATACCAAGGATATGAAAAAAGTAAACGGATTCTATGGATTTCTATGAGGTAGATTGATCTTTTCGCTGTCAGAAGGAGAGGGGTGTTGCAAAGATATAATATAATGCCGAGACATACAAATCCTTTTTGAATGAGGTCTGAAAATAAACACACTTTTAGGAATTTATCTGTATCAAGGGAGGGCGGGGATGTATATTAAATTCCGATAATTCCGATGCTCCCGATTTAAACTTGGAGGAAATGTTAAAATGATTTTAACATTTCTGACGGACTTTGTTGGGTCGTTTCAACCATGAAATAGGGTCAAAAAAGGGTCATTTAACATTTCTGACGGACTTTGTTGGGTCGTTTCATCTATTTTTTACTTTTTCAAGATCCTCAATAAAAAGATGAAAATCGGATGATGGATTCAGACGTGCGGGGAGTTTTTTGCTACGCTCACAAGCAATTTTCATATTGTCGATGAGAAGCTTTTTTTGTTCGATCGAGAGGTGTCCTTTTGTGTATTTTTTCCATGCTTGATGGGTTGTATTAAGAAGCTTGGTTGCATGGGCCGTCTGCAAGGTCTTTTTATGATCCGTATGATGCAACGCAAACCAGAGTTCAATACACGGGGTTGTAATGATGGATTGTCCATCCAATTTCTCTATATTATCTATTATGCAAGGAATATCTCCGTCGTATATCAGGAAAATGCGACAGGTATCTCCTTTTTGCAGATTCATTTCATTAATATATTGATTAAGTAGGCGCGCTGTGATACTGTTCCCGGTCACGATTATCTTTATGGTGATGGGTAAATGAAAATATTGACGGAGGAGATTCACATAGGTTTCTTCCGTTTTACCTTCGCAAAGAACCAAAAAATGCTCTTTAGGTTTCTTTGGTTGTGTGAATTTACGACTTCTCATTTTCAGATAAAAGTTCTTTCAGATCGGAATAAATGTTTCCTATATATGGTATCGCATCGAATCTTCCCATCAGATAAGCCTTTTGAATATTAGCATTGTCTCTGATTCCCTGATAATCGTATAGGGGTATGAGTTGGGTGTTCCCGTCAGTCTGTTTATTTACAAAAATAATTTGCTCTCGTCGGAGTTTTGAAATGTCTATAAGAGGGGAAGTATGGGATGTGAAGAGAAATTGACATTTTCCTGTGGCACGAATGGCATCCAAAACAAACTCTGCCAGATGTAAATGCATTTTAAGGTCAAATTCATCTAAAAATAAGGCAGCTCCGGATAAAGCGCTTCTCAAGATGTATAGAAGCATCATCAGAAGTCGTTTGGTTCCTTCTGATTCCTCCTTCTCAAAATCAAATGGTATGGAGGGATTTTCTTTATGGTATGTGCGAAGACGCAGATTGCCGGGAGAGGCTTCGTATAAATCAATGTCTATAATGTCGCTGTCGCTGACTTCCAAAGCATGTAGCAGAATCTTCTTATGATCTTCAAATTCTTTTCTACTGATGTTATCAATGCTGAAATCAACCGCCTCAAATTTCATCTCATTGAGGAAGAACCGATAGACTTCCTTAGCAATAGGCCTGTTGAGCGCACTTGCCCGGCTTAAAAAGAGATTCTTTGGGCCGGTGTTGGCCTCTATGTCGGAAGGACGGGACATGACGCCTTTACCATGTGTATAAGAAAAAGTCTTTTCCCTGACAAATACTCGGGCTTTTCTTTTGTTGGGGAAATGGTATAGGGATTCTGATAAGACCTTATTATCTAAAATTTCAAAAGAATATTCATATTCATTGCCATTGGTAATAAAATTAATAATGAATTCCGAGGGCTTTCCCGGTTCAAATTTGAATGACTCGAAATCAAATGTGACGCCTTCATTTAGAAGATGAGAATTCAATACTAAGTTGCGACAGAAATCAATAGCCTTGATCACGTTTGATTTTCCTGCTGCATTGCTTCCGAATAATCCTATAATGTTGACGAATTTATCTTCTCCGACATCAATAAGGTTTTCGGGGAGATAGTTTTGTAATTTTCGTGATCTCACATCCGCTGTAAAATCAATAGCTATCTTGTCCCGAATAGAATAGAAGTTCTTTAATTGAATACTTATTATCATGAGTAAAATTTTTCGATAAAGGTAGCAAAAAAAATAAAATGGAGGAAATGTTAAAATCATTTTAACATTTCTGACGGACTTTGTTGGGTCGTTTCAACCATGAAATAGGGTCAAAAAAGGGTCATTTAACATTTCTGACGGACTTTGTTGGGTCGTTTCAGAATAAAAGGCAAATCTTTGCATGGTTAATAAACACGCTGAAAAAGGGAGGGAAGAGTGGATTAGCTTCCGGTCATGTATTTATAAAATTCCAACGAAATGGCCGAATAATTGAATTGCGGGTTAAAGTGAGGAAACCGCTTCTGCGTCATCATCTTGTAGGCCTTCTCTTTGGTAATGTCAATGCCACTGTTATAAAGAGTAGCCAGGTAGTGCAATTTTTCATCGTTGTTTTTGAATTTTATCTTCGTCGTCTTCTTTTGAGCCAGCCGGAAGAACAAGGTTAGATAGCGCATCTGCCAGATGGGATCATCCAGTCGGTTAAGTCTTGCCCGCCTGTCAGCCTTGATGGATTCTCCGGGGCAAAAGTCGGCGATCCAAGATGCATATTCTTTAGTCAATTCCCTATCCTCCATGACCTTTTTCTCGATATCTTCCGCAAAACTCGGTTTCATCTGAAAGACGCCTACACTGAAGTTTCCACCACCCTGATACACATAGCTTACAAACATTGACCGCAATTCAATGAAATTGATCACCGTGGAATATGTGCTGACTTCGGGAGCCACTATGGCAGCTGCCATCCTGCGTTCTTGTTCGGTAAGCCCGGGAGTATTATTCACAAATTCACTCCGATAGGTTCTGAAGAAATCTATCGCCTCAGAAAAATTTGACGGATAGGCCGCGGCGTATCCTCCGATGGTTAAGACAGTTATTATACTTCCTATCACAACTTATAAGCATTTTCCACAAGGTCATCACCATCTATTGTGATCCATACAAACGCATTCATTGTCGGATCATACCATGCATCCAGGGCAGCGGCTGTCCCCACCTTTTTATTATTTATCATCACATAATCATACTGCCAGTTGCTGATAAATTCATCGTCGGTGGTACGACCGTTAATGAGAAACTGTGTTTTAACTTCCAGTTTTTCCTCTTTCTCATTCCAATTGCGTCCAAAAGGCCTATACCATAATTGTCTATTTTTTTTCATGGCATCCGTATTGGTGGCTTCTTCATAACCCATAATTCCCTTTTGAGGATGCACTGCAGAGTCTGTGCCGGTTAGATCTTTTATTTTTCCATTTACGCTTCCCTTTTTAATTTCAGTCCAATATCCTTCGTTGTTTTGCAAAGATCCCTCAACATACCAATCTCCGTTATTATATACATATACTTCTCTGATATAAGGGCTGTTATTAGATGCGGGTATTAACTCAATTCTTCTGCCATCAACGGTAATAGATTTTTTATCAGAAGAAAATCTAAGAGTGTGCAATCCATTTAAACTCGTATATATTATTCTGGAATCTCCATTATCCGGATTTTCAACATCCCCTAAATTATATGATTTGCCGTTATAATCCCGGTAAAACCACATACCCATTTTATTATACATGAAAGCCACTTTCATCGGATTTTCTAAATTACCATAGAAATTCCAAAGCTTTGTGAATGGGCCAAGGTCGGAACCATCTACATGAGCGTAAATTTCATCAGCATTATTCCTATAACAATATACGGCAGTATTCGATGCCGCGTCATACCCAAACAAATCAATCCATTCTGCATCAGATACAATTGCTTTTCCATTTTTTATTAACTTCCATCCGGAGGGTGATTGGGTGATCATCATCCAATTCCCGGATCCGAACTTTCGCGATGAAAGATATTCATTATCATACATTCTTTCTCCCTCACCGAAAGTATATAGTTTGCGTTTCTCATGTTTATTTGAAGTAAGCGCTACATGATTGCCTTGTCCCGAAGAGGATGCTTTAGTAGGGGTGGCATCAGTTAATTTTATCTCATACACCATCTGCTCCGAGACTGTGGGATAACCATGGTCATTGAAGGTTATCATAAGGGGAAAATGATTCTTGAAAAGGAGTCGGATCTGCTTGGTATGATCGGAAACATAGATCCATTTCTCCACCTCCTTATTTATGATGTCTCCCATCACATTTCCCTGCGCTTCAACGATATCATCCATCACCTGCACTTTCAGCAACGCGCACATCTGGCCCGATCTATCCACACGCGGATTGGTCCGGGCCGTAAGGTCGAGCGGTTTGATTTCCATACTCGTAACTTTCAATTCCTGGGCATGGGTCACGACAGGAGACAGAATGAAGGCAAGTAGAGTGGCGAATAATATAAGTCGTTTCATTATTAATCGATTGTATGGTTACTGCAAATTTATAATATACTTTTGAAATTGCCAAATTCTTTTTTTTGCGGAAAGCCGGTGCGACAGGACTTTATCCATTTTCATACCTTTTTCTACTCGAATCATTTTGTCAATTCAGGGATTTTTCAATCCTACTCTTGCACATTTCACAAAAAATCCCTAATTTTACTTATTAAAGCGTTTTTGATATGGCAATGACAATTAAAACATCACCCGAACTTTGGGGCGAAGATGCTCGAATCTTCACCGAAGAGGCTGAACGCAACGGCAAATTGCCTACGCCTAAACTCTCGGAATCTCAACGCAAGGTTCTGCACACTATGTTGGAGAGTGCCAAGAATATTATTTTTCCTCCTCGGCATGACTGATTATGACAGATTTCAATTTTGTAGAAAACACCTTATAATACGATGAACGCCACGAAATTACCGCGCGGTTAAAGCGGTGGAAAAGACGCGGATATTTGGCAATATCAGATAAAATACCTAACTTTGCATTACTAAAAAGCGTGACAAGGCACACTTTTTAGTAATAGATATGATAATTAATCGACCAACCTATCTTCAGAAGCTTATATCAAGCCGTCATAACGGCATGATAAAAATTGTTACAGGTGTAAGACGCTGTGGCAAGTCATTCCTTTTGTCCGACCTTTACGCAGAGTGGCTTAAAAGCCAAGGTGTAGAGGACGACCATATAATAAATATTAATCTTGAAGACAGGCGTAATAAATACTTAAGGGATCCTGATGTTCTATTGGGGTATATTGATTCCAAGATAACTGATGAAAAAGATTATTATGTGATGATCGATGAAATTCAACATGTCCCAGAATTTGAGGACGTGCTGAACAGTTATCTTCATATGAAGAATGTGGATGTTTACGTTACCGGAAGTAATGCAAGGTTTCTGTCGAAGGATGTAATAACTACATTCAGAGGTCGAGGATATGAAATTAAAGTGCATCCGTTGAGTTTCAGCGAGTATTATCCAGTTAGCGGTCTATCTATGACAAATGCTCTGAATCACCACATGTTATTCGGAGGGTTGCCCCAAGTCGTGTTATTAGACACAGATGAACAAAAGTCAGAGTTCCTTAAGAGTCTTATGGAACACACATATAAAAAAGATATAGTTGACCGCTATAAAATTCGGAATACAGAAGTTCTTGATGAGTTGCTGAATATATTGGCATCGTCTATTGGAGGTTTGACCAATCCAACAAAACTTGCGAACTCCTTTGAAAGCGTCAAACATGAGAAGGTCGGGAATAAAACGATTTCATCATATATTGAATACCTTTGCGATTCATTCATTATGGAGAGGGCAAGCCGCTATGACATCAAAGGTAAGAAATATATAGAAAGTCCTTTCAAATATTATTTTATCGACGAAGGATTACGCAATGCTCGCCTTAACTTCAGACAGCCGGAATTTACTCACTTATTGGAAAATCTAATATACAACGAGTTGCGCATTATGGGTTTCAATGTTGATGTTGGGGTGGTTCCCATCCAGCGAAGAACAGAAGATGACAGGCGTGTTCGTGTTCAGCTTGAAGTAGATTTTGTTTGCAATCTTGGAAGCAAACGATATTATATACAGTCGGCTTATCGTATGCCTGACGAAGAAAAATTTAGACAAGAAGAAGCATCCTTGCGCAACATTGATGATTCATTCAAAAAGATTATTATTGTAGGCGAAGAAACTCCGATTATTCGCACAGAAGCCGGAACTACAATAATGAGCATTTATGATTTTTTGCTCAAGGAAAACTCATTGGAACAATAAGCCACAAAAGCAAAGGGCCTTTCCTTTTCGGAAAAACCCTTTGAGTGTGAGGGGCTTGAGGGTCAGATAACGCGAAACACGTTATTGTTCGCTCCCATCTGATAAGCATATATGAACAGCTCGCGTGCGAAGGGTTTCATCTTTGAGTTTTTTTCATATATTTCTTATTCTGAACTCGCGTTATTAATTTGTAGATAAAGAAAAAATCATTACCTTTGTAAAAGCCGACCACCACGCAGTAATGATACAAGGAGGAGCGGGCGGGTTGGCTGATATATTGAATGAATGCGTTTACTCGACGCTTCCCTTGACAATCGGAAACTTCGCAACTTTCTAAATCTCAGTCAGGGAATGGCAGACGGTAGATGTCGATGTAGATATGCAACATCGGCCGGTGGTTCGTATCCCGACAACGGGGTGGGGACCATCGGTGTGGCGGCATACTCTGCGTGGGACTTCTTCCTGTCTGTCCGTTCTTACTGAGATGGGCAATGCGAAGGCCTCTGATTGGAGAATGGACAGCAGGTATGGCTCTCACGCATTTTTTTATTAACCTTAAAAGTCTTTTCAAGAGAGCGGAGAAGATTGGGTTAAATATATAATGAAGTTCTTAAAGTTCTTTTGTGCGTTGCTTATTGGGGCACTATGCGTTGGGTTTGTTTCCTGTGGAGACGATGAGGAACCCGATAATCCTGAGGCTCTTGCCTCTATTGTCGGTACATGGAGTGGATACCGTGAACCGCAATCTCCCACAGAGAAATCAATGACAGCTAAGTTCTATGAAGATGGAACGTGCGAAGTGTGGTGGTACAACAATCCTCTGCTCGCTTCCTACTATTTCAGTGGAGAATATACCATCACCAAAAAGAAACTCCACATTGTAGGAATGTATGGTGACCAAGGTAGTCGACCATATATTGATTATGACAAGAGCGTGGATTATTCCATTAAGAACGGTGTTCTTAAGTTCAAATTTGTTCTATCAGAGAGTATCCTCACCAAGGAATAAAGCAGTTTTAAATTCAACGCACCACCGCGAGTTATCGCGAGGTGTAATCGGTAATTTTGCATCCACAAAAAATGGTAAAATAGAATAACCGGTAAATGGTAAAATTCATTCACCAATTCCCTCATGCTGGACATAAAAAAGGCGTTTGTAATTTTAGGATTGCAAACTAAAACAGACAAACGCCAATGGAAGAGCATGACAAACTATCAAAACTCACCATGTGGAGCAAAATTAAGGGTTTTAATTGGATTCAAAAGGAAAAATGAGAAAGGCATACGACCTTTGCATATACCTTTTTTGATACTCAAAATTCCTTCCCCTTGTCATATCGGTAGATGCTCAGGATCTAAGTTATCTTTTATCGCCATGAGACAGTATGATGAAAAGATTTTGCGCTGAGAGGATATTTTGACTAAAAAGATTTTGCGCTGGTAGGATATTTATACTAAAAAGATTTTGCGCACATAAATTTTTATGCTTATTTTGCATTAAAGAATAATCATGATGGCTAAATCAGAACATATTTTTAAAAGAAAAATTTATGATCTCCTCTTGAAATGGAAGCATGAAGAGGACGGACGCACGGCGTTGCTGATAGAAGGGGCACGACGTGTCGGTAAATCAACAATAGCTGAGGAATTTGGAAAAAATGAGTATGAAAGTTATATAGTTATAGACTTTTCAAAGGCATCAAAAAGAGTCAAGGATCTTTTTGATGATTTATCCGATCTTGAAACATTATTCATGCATCTTCAATTTGAATATAAGGTTTCACTCATCGAAAGAAAATCGCTAATAATTTTCGATGAAATTCAATTTTGTCCGAAGGCTCGACAAGCCATAAAACATTTGGTAGCTGACCATAGGTACGATTATATAGAGACTGGATCCTTGATATCTATCAGTAAAAACACTAAAGATATATTGCTTCCCAGTGAGGAAGATTATGTTAAGATGAATCCCTTGGATTTTGAAGAGTTTCTGTGGGCAGTAGGAGATCCAATTACTTCAAACTTGCTTAGGGATGTGATTGAGAAAAGGACATATAGAAGTATTCCTCATCGAATTTTGATGAAAAAATTTCGCACATATATGGCGATTGGTGGAATGCCTCAGGCAATTGAGACTTATTTGAATACTAATGACTTGATTAGAGTAGATAAGGTTAAACGAGGCATAATTAATCTTTATCTCTCCGATTTCATCAAAATAGATACGAGTGGGCGGATTAGCAGACTCTTCGAAAATATACCGGCGCAACTGAATAGAAAGGTGTCAAGATATATGGTGCATAGTGTAATCGGAGATAACGATGAAAAAAAAGAGGATATGATGATTTCGGAGCTTGCTGCATCAATGACCGTAAATATGTGTTATCATACTGCTGACCCGTCTAATGGCCTTGCTATGGATTTTGATAAAGATTATTTCAAGATTTACACTGCTGATACCGGACTTTTTGTTACACTTGCTTTTTGGGATAAAGACATTCCCGAGAATGATATATATCCAAAATTACTTTCCGATAAGTTGTCGGCAAATCTTGGGTATGTATATGAAAATATTGTTGCTCAAATGCTTGTGGCTTCCGGAAGAAAACTATTTTACTACACATTTCCTTCGGGAAACAGACATCTTTATGAGGTGGATTTTTTGATGGGTGACAGTAGCAAAATTATTCCGATGGAAGTTAAATCTTCGGGTTACAAAACTCATAAATCCCTTGATATGTTTTGTAATAAATATTCAAGTAAAGTAAAGCATCCACTTGTATTGACAACAAAGGAATATCATAAAGAGGGAGATATTACATATTTACCCATCTATCTTTTCCCGTTCTATATGTAAATGTGCTAAACGCAAGTCCGTTTTACATTTATCATCAATTGATTTTGATGTAAATTGAAAACACTTGTTCTCATGATTATCTACAATACATGTGCCCGTTCGTACAATATCGAAGAGATTATTGCTTATTACGATTGGAAGGATAGAAACGCAGTCAGTAATTGCATCAGCTTCTGTCTATGCAACAGAACGCTTACGCCTATCGAAGAGCCAAGTCAATCTGAAAAAGGTTGATGACGACTCTTCTTTTATGGAGTTTATTATACTTTCTTAATGATTTGTTTCAATCTTTCTTCAATTAAAGCTTCCATATCCCTAACTATCGCGAGAGCTGGATTAATTAACTTATATTTCTTATATAATTCAATAACTTTTGCCAGCTGACAAATCTTTTCGGCGGTATCCTGAGAATTCCATTGGGTTTTATCCGCCAATGTTGAAGTGTTCAGACAATCCTCAAGGCTATGATATTGACACAATTCATTTAGAAAACTGGTTATTTGTCTATTTAAATCATCAGTATTATGTGCCTTAATAGTTATAACTGTTTTTTCTTTATTACCATCGGTAATACTCCAACCCAACGTGTAACGGCATGGGGTAAAATCATTTTCTGATGTCCAATTTCCCTGAACAAGCCTATCTATTGTGAAATTACCAATTTTTGTTGTTTTTCCTAAATCAATACTGCAAATTCCTTTACTTTGATAGTTTATATAATGTCTATGGGGTAGTCTCCGTTTTAAATACCCATTCTGCCCATATTGCATCTATATAGGATTGTGGAGTTTTAGAGGTTATATAAAAACTACTAAAAATCTCATTTGTATATGATATTCCAATCTTATCCATATTATTTAACAGAGGAATATATATATATAAATAGTACTGGTTTAAATATTTCTTATCCGGCGGTATTTCTCCTCCACCGGATAGTGGAAAGTTAGCAAAATATTTTGATTAGACGCTCATAAAAGCAGTTTATTCTACAAAATTAAGAGTTTTAATTGGATTCAAAAGGAAAAATGAGAAAGGCATACAACCTTTGCCATATACCTTTTTTGATACTCACATTTCCTGCCCCTTGTCATATCGGTAGATGTTCAGGATCTAAGTTGTAATCCACTGGCAGACATTAAATCGAAAGCTATATTTATCGTCGGGAGTACTGAGGAAAGATTCAAAATCCTCATATTTCTCGGCTTCTTTTTTCTCTTCTCCAAACTATTCCAATCTTTCAAAGATTGGAATAGTTTGATTATATTTGTAAAAAAATAAAAATGTTATGATAGAGGTTCCTCCAAAGATTACTAATTCTACTTCTCCCAAGAATAATTTCTTACAAGATGGCATAGTGAAGGAAAGTATAAATCGACTTCAAGACTCTTATGCTTATTGGAGTGAGGTAAAATATAAAAAGATAGAAGGTATTCCCGATGCTCACAACTTATGGAGTATTTTAAAAAACGAAAGAGCCTCTAAGTCTGTTGATGTCTATCCTAAATATAATCTTCACTTTGCACTGACTAACCAAATGATGAGATTATGTCACCTTTTTGATATGAATTTTGGAGGTAAATGGGGTAGTGAATCTATTATTCCAAAAGAAAGTTCTCGAAGATATCTGCTGGGCTCTATTATTGAGGAAGCAATATCATCGAGTCAGATGGAGGGCGCATCCACTACCCGGAAAATAGCAAAGGAGATGTTGCGTAAAAATATTACTCCTAAAGATAAGTCGCAGAGGATGATTTATAATAATTTTCAAACCATACAATATCTGGCAGCACACACAGCGGAGCCGCTATCTTTAGAACTTATTCTCCAGATTTATGGATTAATAACAAAGGACACCTTGGAGAATCCGGAATATAGCGGAAAATTCAGACAAAATAATGATGTTGTGGTAGAGAATGCAATAACTCACGAAGTTGTTCATATACCCCCAAGTTTCACGGAAATTGCTTCCTCAATTGAATGGTTAGTAAATTTTGTCAATAATGACGACACAAGTGTCTTCATACACCCGATTATAAAAGCAACGATTATACATTTCTTCATTTCATATTTACATCCTTTTGTAGATGGTAATGGAAGAACGGCCAGAGCTTTGTTCCATTGGTATATGCTTAAAGAAGGATACTGGTTGACAGAATACTTATCAATTTCCAGAGTCATATATAAGTCTAAGGCTTCCTATGAGAAGTCATTCCTTTACGCTGAAGCCGATCACAATGATATGGGTTATTTTATAACGTATCATCTGAATGCTTTACAAAAGGCATTTGAAGAATTGAAAAAATATATATCGAGGAAAACAGCACAGCAGAATGATCAAAATAGATTGATAAAGCTTGGCAACGTGACACAGCGTCAGGCAGAAATACTATATATGTTCCTTAAGAATGAGGATAAAATTTTGACTGTAAGAGACATTACTTCTAAACTGTTAATCTCCCCAACGACTGCTAAGCATGATATTGTTGGATTGGTTGATCAATCCTTATTGTCCGAAATATCTTTGAACAGACAGAAAAAAGGGTATATAAGAGGCGAAAAATACAATGTGGTAATTGATACACTATACACCTGACTGTTCCAAACTATTCCAATCTTTCAAAGATTGGAATAGTTTGGAGGTTTACGGTCTTTCGTGACTTGCTTTCTCGGCAGGGAAAACGATGAAATTTCGCAATATGAAAAGGCTTGATTTCCAATAGGAAATCAAGCCTTTTTTGGAGTCGGGGTGAGGCGACTCGAACGCCCGACCTCTACGTCCCGAACGTAGCGCGCTAACCAACTGTGCTACACCCCGAATCTCTTTTGTGTCTGCAAAGTTAATAATTTTTTTGGTGATTAGCAATTTTTATCCATAAATTCTTTTCTCTGCCGACAATATAGTAATCGTGACTTATCCGACCGCTGGCGACTGGAGGTGGATTTAAAGACATTAGAATTTAATCTTTTGACGGGAGAACGGGAGGAACAGGGGAATACAGGATAAAAAAACGCGTCTAATCTGCTGCATCCGGCGATAACGCGAAAACGAAATCCCGCGCTCGGAAAATTCAAAATAAAATTGACAGGAGTGTATTTTATTAATCGAATAACGGGAGAGCAGGAGAATCTTCATTCTTTTTCCAACCGGAAGCTTGGAAGCTCCCGTCCCCTTTCCGATACAGGGTTAAATATAGTTATTAAGTATTGATTTTATAGGGTGGTAAGATGGGGTGATAACTTACATGTGTGAAGGTAAAATTATTAATGGGATAATCCATATCTTGAATATAGAGACTGGATGATACGTTGTTGTTTAATTTCCACATCCTCTGTATCTTTCTTTACTAACATATATATGCTATTTTCGGGAATATGAAAATGCTCAAATCTTTTTGATCCGATTCTTTTCGAAAGATAACTTCGGTATATTCTAAATCTTTGATTTTCTGACTCATCTTCCCACCTGTGTGTTGTGGGATCATAGCCTTCTGCACCTTTGAATACAAAGGAGGATTCCGGAAAGATCTCAATCATTTCAGATATTACTTTCAGACAATTATTGAAAATCTCCATTACAGCCTTTACTCCTAACTGGCCATGAGCCAGAGAATATTTGTCGTATTGACTTTTCCTGTCTCTGCTTGCATAAAACTTAACTGCTATGCTCTCATCAATTTTTTCAGCGCGAATGACATATTTTAATCTACATACTTTCGCTGTTCGTTTGTCGATAAATTCAATAAAGCATACATACACGTATGCTTTATCAAAAGAGCCATCGGTGGATGGCTCGGTTTGTACGAATCTTAATTTTACTGGATATTTCATGGAATGATGATGGCGGTAGCATCATAATGGCAAAATCTGCCCGGCGTCACTTTCTCGGCTTTCCCTAAAGGACGGGATGTAACCATTGAATTGGCATCATAAACAGGATGCCATGTTCTTTGTTTATGTAGGGAATAAGACATACCCCGTCTCCGTTTCTGAACCGCTGTTTTTACTAAACTTCCCATATAAGTTCCTTTTATAAACTCTTACAACGTATTGAACGTCTTTAAGTTTACAAAAATAGTATTTTAATTCTTATCTTGCAAACAATTATTAAAATTAATACTTTACTCCAAAAATCCATGAAATTATGAAGTCTTCGATTATAATCGAAGCTTTTTGTATTTTTGGGGGAAAGTTTCAGCTTATAATCGAAACTCTTAATGATTTTAATAAAAGTTTCAGCTTATAATCGAAACTTTGGGAATCTATGCACGGCTCCGTATCAAACGGCAACCCCGCCGGTGTTGAGGTTATCTCTCGGGGGTATCCGTGGGTAAACATGTGCATCGCTAACCTACGGTTAACCAAGGTTTTACCCTTCCCGGGCAACTTCGATATTTTATCTTGAAAACTACTGATATAAAAAGACAGTAGGATATATTTTTATGACGGTAGTGTGTAAGTACAGGAGATTCTTCTTTCTATAACGAACCCTGAGTTGTGAAAGGGGCGGGAGCTTCCAAGCTTCCGCCCCCTTTTAGATACGGGGCTAAATATAAAATTGCGCTAACTTAAACATTTATTATGTAAGTTATTATTGAGATATCTCATCCTCTCCATGTGTCGATAACCATGCCTGAGCCATGAAAGGATTTACGGCAGCCTCCCGGGAATATTTCGAAGAATCGGAGAGACATTCATCGCACCAATGGCCTCCGAGCAATACAGTAGCCGGTGAGGCCTTGAATTTATGGCCGAATGCACATTCCCATTCCAACGGTTTATACAGATCTCCGGGAGTCATTTCTTCCGAAAGACATCGGCCTCCACGGTATTCCGCCGCTTTCCTCATGTCGTCGATGTCAAGACTCCCCAAGGGTTTTGACTCATCATATCCATGATTCATGAATGTCGGCTTGTGGGAGGGCACGGATAGATCCATGTTTCTCCAGTCGGGAATATTCTTATACTCCTCGCGACTCTTGAAATAGGAGGCAATCTTCGTTTCATTGCCGTCTTTAAACCAGCTCAGAGGCCCGACCCCGCTTTTTTTTGCTATCTTTTTCATTCCCCATTTGATGAGAGGAGCCGGTACGATCCCCGCCAGCTTGAAATAAGCGGGAAGCTTCGATGCCATGAAACGGAAATATTCTTCCGGAGACTGGCCGGATCGGAAAGGGATGATGCTCTCAAGAATGTCGGAATCAGAAAACCATGCCCCATGAAAGTTGCGGGTCGCAAACCAGTTGGTGTTGAATACTTTTTCGGGAGGAGGGCAGGAGAGCGCTTTCATCAGCTGCGATTCAAATTCATAGTTGGTGAGCCGGAAAGCCTCGCCCGATCCTATGTTATAGAATTTTCTCCAGAACGAGTCGGGAAGCGACTTCAATGATGCGCAGAGATTTGCCATCAAGGCGGCTGATTCCTCCACTGTGGTCCATTCCAGCACTCCCTTCAGAGGAACATGGAAAGTGATGGGATCAGTGCCGTTGAAGAGGAGGGCGGGATAAAGAATACCGGTCTGACGCAGCGACACCCATCTTTTGAGTCCGGAATCCGAAAGTATCCTCTCCGCCTTAATTTTGGAGAGGGCATACATGTCATGGTCGGCAGGCACAAGAGGGTCGCCCGTGCGGCACCAATGCTGATCGGCTTCACGCGGACCGTATTGCGACACGGAACCTATATATACCACGGCAGGCTGATTGTCGGATGGCCGTTTGCGCGCCGCATCCACGATATTCTTCATAGCTTTGGTGTTGACCTCCATGGTCAGTTCGGGATGATAATCGGCTTTGGGCGACACCATCCCTCCGATATGGAGCACCACATCAGCGTGGGCCACTCCGCGCCCCACGGCATAGCGGTCGCGCAGGTCGCCGTAGATTATATTTATATTCGGCAGTTCGAGATACTTAGCCACCTTCTTGATACTCTTCTTATTATCTCTCACAAGAAGAGTGATTTCAGGCATAGGGTCGAGGGTGAGGAGCTGGCGTAATGTTTCGTTCCCCATTATTCCCGTAGATCCGGTAAGAAAGATTTTCATTTTAATCGATAGTATATAGACACACAAACAGGGATGACACTCCGATGATGATCCAGAGAAGGATAGCCTGGAGGAGCGGCTTGGCGCCAACTTCCTTTATCACTTTCAGACTCAGACTTGCACCGATTGCGAAGAGCACAGCCACAAGAGCCTGCTTCGCGATAGCCACTAAAGCCGGATAGAGACCGGTCTTGATCCATCCTGCGGAGTCGGGAGTATATGTATTGACCACCATGGCCACCACAAAAAGGAGGATAAACCAGGGAATCGAAACTTTGGCTTTCCCTTCACCCCCTTTTATATCCTTGCGGAAATACCACATAGTGAAGAAAGCCAGAGGGATAATCCAGAGCGCACGGGTACATTTGATGAGGGTGGCGAGGTCGCAGGCAGTGTTCGACCCCGGGAAATATGCCTGGTCGAAAGCCGCACCGGCTCCCACCACCGAGCTGGTGTCGTGGATGGCGATAGCGGCCCAGGTGCCGAATTGCTGCTGGCTCATGTCGAAAAGATGACCCAAGGGAGGGAAGATGAAGAGGGCAATGGCGTTGAGGATGAAGATCACACCCAGTGAGACAGCCATATTCTTCTCGTTGGCCTTAAGCACTCCACCCACGGCTGCGATGGCCGACCCTCCGCAGATTGCAGTGCCCGAGGAGATGAGATAGGACGCTTTATCGTTGATCTTTAGCGCTTTCCCTATCCATACACCGGCCACCATCACCACAATCACCGATATGATGGTGAAAAGCATACCATCGGCACCCGACTTTAGACTCTGCTCAAGATTCATGCCGAAGCCTAATCCTACCACGGAAGCCTGAAGAAGATATTTCGACAGTTTTTTATTGAATTTGGGATAGGGAGTGCCAAATACAAGGGCGAATACCAGACCGAGGAAAAGAGCGGTAGGCGCGGAGATCACTTCGGTGCCCCAGATCATCTTGAATGGAAAAACCATCAATATCAAGAGAATCCAATATAGCGGTTTCCCTAATGCGGCCAAGGAAAAAGAAGTAGTTTTTGTCATTTAACCTTAAATATTGTATAATTAAGAAAAGATTTTCCCCTCTCCGTTGCAAAATTAAACCATTTGCGCTAAATTTGCAAATAAAACCGACTGTCTCCTCTATATGCACCCTTTCGGATTCCCCCACGCGGTCATAAACCCTTAGCCGGACCCGGAATGAATCCGCCGGGGGTGTGGAGTGAAGAAAATTAATGTAACCATCGACAGACTCAATATCAAGTGAAGATACATCACGAAGGAACCAACATCCTCATATTGTTGTTTATAGTATTGGTCATGCTCAACATCCCGGTGTGGATGTTCATGCCCCCTTATGTGCTTCCGGCGCTGTTCACTTTGATCTCGGCGACGGTGTATCTTTTTGTATTCAATTTCTTCCGATGTCCGATTCGTCATTACCGTGGGGATCGTCGCGATCATGTGGTGAGTTCGGTCGATGGCAAGGTGGTGGCCGTGGAGAAGGTATATGAGGGGGAATACCTGAAGGGCGATGCAATAATGCTTTCGGTGTTCATGTCGCCCCTTAATGTCCATGCCAACTGGTATCCGGTGGATGGGACGGTGGAATATGTGAAGCATCACCGGGGTCGCTTTTTCTCAGCCTATCTCCCCAAGGCCAGTGTGGAGAACGAGCGAAGCACGATAGGAATCCTCTGCGAGACAGGACAGCGCATCACGGTCCGGCAGGTGGCCGGTGCCATGGCGCGACGCATCGTGACTTATGCGCGAAAAAAACAGAGAGCATCTATTGATGAGCACCTTGGATTTATAAAATTCGGATCACGTGTGGATCTTTATCTGCCGGTGGATTGCGAGATACTTGTCAAGATTGGCGATGTGACGCGTGGTGGTCTCACTCCGGTGGCGAAACTTCGCTGATAATGGCGAACGAGGTCGAAGGATCCGACAATTATTTAAAGGATAGAAATAATGAACCCAATAAGGAAAAACATACCCAACTCCATCACTTGTCTCAATATTCTTTCAGGTCTGATCTCCATTATATGTTCCTTGAAAGGCACCGATCCATTATGGGGTCTGAAAGGATATGAATGGGGTTATATCTTCATAGGAATAGCTGCCGTAGCCGATTTTCTGGATGGCTTCGCCGCCCGCCTCCTCCATGCCTACAGCGATATGGGGAAGGAGCTCGATTCGCTCTGCGATCTTGTGAGCTTCGGCGTGGCGCCCGCTATCGCTGTCTTTACCTGCATGGAGACCGTAGAGATTGGCTGGGTGAAATGGCTGGCGCTTGTAATCCCTGTGGCAGGAGCCCTACGCCTCGCCAAGTTCAATATAGATACGCGTCAGAGCGAGAACTTCATCGGACTTCCTATTCCGGCCAACGCCATTTTCTGGATTGGATATACGTATCTTGCCTATACCTCCAACACTATGCTTACATCTCCTTGGGTTTTCGCAGCAGTGGCGGTAATAGAAAGTTGGCTGATGGTAAGCTCGATTCATCTTTTCTCCCTTAAATTCAAGACGTGGGGGTGGAGGGAAAACCAGTTCAGATGGCTTTTGATAATCACCGCTGTCGGGTTGGTGGCATGTATGGGAGTGGCGGGTCTGATGTGGCTCATCCCCGTATATGTGGCTTATGGATTGCTCGACAGCAATACAGGAAATGTTAGAAAGTAGAAGAAATGGCATTTTTTATAGTAATACTCATATTATTGCTTCTTCCCTTGATCTTCCCCTTCATCTCTCGCATGATCAAGAATTATTTCATGGGGAAGATGGAAGACCGAATGCGCCGTATGATGGGTATGCCCACACGCGCCGAGGAGAAGAAAGCAAGGAAAGCTCAGGAGAGGGAGGATCGCAGAAACGGATGGAACGACTCTGATCAACGTCAGGATGACCGGCGCGAGGAGCGCACCGGATTCTCCCGCAGATACGGATTTCGTGGAAGAGGCCGCAATCATAATGTGGGAAATCCGGCTGAATCGGTAAGAATGATGAAAAGCTATGCCGAGGATGTGGAATTTGTGGAAATACGGGAATATTCGGCTGAGATCCGTTTCGAACAGGATCAAGCGGCCGGAAACGTGAAGATCACTCTTGAGGAGCAGATGACCGATGCTGAATTTGTGATGGTTACTGTATAGGATCAGAGTATGGTATGCGATGTGACAGGGATATGAGAAAAGGAAAGACTTTATATGTGAGCGATCTCGACGGCACGCTTCTTCAGCCCGACGCGCGTCTTTCGGAAACCACGATCGGAATTCTGAATGAAGTGATATCACGGGGAGCGCTTTTCACTATCGCCACCGCCCGCACCCCTGCCACCGTGGCTCCCATCATAAAAGATCTTGATCTGCGTATTCCTGCTGTGGTGATGACCGGCACCGCCCTTTGGGATAAACGCGACAACCGTTATTCAGATATAAATTACATGGATTCCCGGGCTGTGGAAAAGTTAGTGGGGATATATCGCGCCATGGATTTTCCTACATTCCTCTATACCCTTAAGGATGAAATGATCGATATCTATCATATCGGACCGTTGTCGAAGATAGAACGCGATTTTATCGAGGAACGCCGCGACAATCCTTATAAGAGATTCTTCATCCCCCCTTCAGGAGATTCCGATCTGCCCACTGATCTTGATCGCACCATCCTTTTTTATGGAATGCAGCCCGACTCCCATGCGGAGGCCACATTCCGCAAGACATCGGAGGTGGAAGGCGTCAGGGCTCAGAAATATCATGATTTCTATGGACCGGAGATAGGTATACTTGAAGCCTTCTCACCCCGGAGCACCAAAGCAAACGCCATCCGGCAGCTCGCAAGCCGCCTGGGAGTGGAGAGGATAGTGACATTCGGTGATAATCTTAACGATATCCCCATGTTCGGAATATCGGATCTGGCTGTAGCAATGGAGAATGGAGTGGATCAGGCCAGGGAGGCAGCCGATATTGTGATCGGACCTAACACCACCGACAGTGTGGCCCGCTTCATCGCCGACGACTTTCAAAAAGAAAAGCCATGAAGTTTTCTATTTACGACCGCCAGAGATCAGGACGTATGGTTATGATAGCCGTGTCGGCTATCGCGGTGATTATTTTCCTCCTTGTGAGCAATAACCTTGTCAAGGAGCTCGCCCAGCAGGAACGCGAACGAATGGATATCTGGGCACAGGCCACCGAGAGGATTGCCGAGGCCGGAATCGACTCCGACATCGAATTTATGCTTGCCATAATCTCGCAGAACAATTCCATCCCCGTGCTCACTTGCGATCGGGATTTCAATATCTCAGAGTTCCGCAATTTCTCCCTCCCCGATAAGAACGACAAGGAGAAATCTCTTTTCATGGATTTAGGAGAGAAAAACCGCAAGTATCTTTCCTCACGTCTCAAAAAAGCCGCCGGTGGAAAAACCATCGAAGATCTTGTGGGAACAAATCCCCATTTCATAGAGATAAAATATACCGGAGGGGAGAAGCAATATATATATTATGAAGATTCCAACCTCCTGCGCAATATCAGCATCTATCCCTACATCCAGATGATCGTGATGATAATTCTGACCATGATTATCTATATGGCCGTGATATATACCAAGCGGGCCGAGCAGAACCGTGTGTGGGCGGGTCTCTCGAAAGAAACGGCACATCAGCTCGGAACCCCCATATCCTCCCTTATGGCATGGACCGAATATCTGCAGGCCATCGGCACCGACAAGGAAGTGACCGATGAGATTGACAAAGATGTGAAACGTCTTTCGGTTATTGCCGACCGATTCTCGAAGATAGGTTCGCTCCCCGAAATCGAGCTTGATTATCTCAACGAGGTAGTAGTCAATTCCCTCGAATATATGAAGAGCCGCATATCGGGGAAGGTGAAGATATCGATGCATCTCTCCGAGGAGGATCATGGTGTGAGCGTGAGCCGACCGCTGATAGAATGGGTGATGGAAAACCTCACCAAGAATGCAGTGGATGCCATGCAGGGAGAAGGGGAGCTCCATATCACCACCGGCGCCGATAAAGGGAATGTTTGGATCGAGGTGCGCGACACCGGGAAGGGTATCGCCAAGAAGAACTTCAAGACCATCTTCAATCCCGGTTACACCACCAAACGCCGGGGCTGGGGACTCGGACTTACTCTGGTGAAGCGTATCATAGAGGAATACCACGGAGGCCGGATATATGTCAAGGAAAGCGAGATCGGAAAGGGTACCACGTTCCGCATAGAGCTCCGCGATGCTTCCGGACAATAGAAAATTTTTATGGAATAAGGCACATCTGCGACTCCGGCACTAAGAAATTTTAGCGGATGAAGCCTAACTTCAACTATTTTTATTAATTTTGCAGTTGCAATAAGCCAGAACCCTAATTAATGTCAATAAGTCAACACGACATCGATAATAACTGAAAACGAGCAAGAATGAACATTTCATATAAATGGCTGAAAAGATTCATCAATCCGGAGGTAGCTCCCAAGGAATTGTCAGCCGAGCTTACAGCCCTCGGTCTTGAATGTGACACGGTAGAGGAAGTGGAAAGTATCCGCGGTGGACTTCGCGGCATAGTCACTGCCAGAGTGATCACTTGTGAGGACCATCCCGATTCCGACCATCTGCATATCACCACTGTTGACCTCGGCGACGGCAACCCGACACAGATCGTATGCGGTGCCCCCAATGTGGCTGCTGGCCAGAATGTGGTTGTAGCCACCGTTGGAACCACACTCTACGATGGCGACAAGGAATTCCAGATCCGCAAGTCGAAGATCAGGGGCGTGGAATCGTTCGGTATGATATGTGCCGAGGATGAGATCGGCCTGGGTGCTTCTCACGACGGCATAATGGTGCTTCCCGAGGATGTGAAGCCCGGTATTCCCGCCGCCGAGTATTTTAAGGTGGACAGCGATTTCGTGCTTGAGGTGGAGCTCACCCCCAACCGTGTGGATGCCGCCAGCCATTTAGGTGTGGCCCGCGATATAAAGGCCCGCATGTGGTGTGATGCCGCAGAAGGAAAGCGTGTGGACTATCCTGAGGTGACGATCCCTTCCGTCGAGTCTTTCTCCTCCGACCGTGAGGACGGGGCGGTGGAGATAACCATCGAAGACAAGGAGGGATGCCCCAGATATTGCGGAGTCACAATCCGCGATGTCGAAGTGAAGGAATCCCCCGAATGGCTGCGCAATCTTCTGAGCGCCATCGGACAGCGCCCGATCAATAATATAGTGGATATCACCAATTTCATTCTTCAAGGTATAGGCCAGCCTCTGCATTGCTTCGACCTCGACAAAGTGAAAGGCGACCGGATTGTGGTGCGCACCTGCCCGCAGGGCACCAAGTTTACCACTCTTGACGGAGTGGATCGCGAGCTTGATGCCTCCGACCTCATGATCTGCAATGCCGAGGAACCAATGTGTATCGCTGGTGTGTTCGGCGGTCTCGACTCGGGAGTGACCGAAGCCACAAAGTCAGTATTCATCGAATCAGCATATTTCCATCCCACAAGAGTGAGGAAAACTGCCCGCCGTCATGGCCTTTCCACCGATGCCTCCTTCCGCTATGAGCGAGGCACCGACCCCAACATCTGTGAATATGCGGCGCGTCTGGCGGCGGTAATGATCAAGGAGCTTGCCGGAGGAGAGATCTGCGGAGGAGTAAAGGATCTTTACGAGGAGCCTATTCATAAGGCCGAACTTGATTTCTCGCTCGAATATTGCAACCGTCTGATCGGCAAGACACTTCCCAAGGATCTCATCATCTTTATCCTCAAGGCTCTGGAGTTTGATGTGGAGGAGAAGGATGCCGATACGTTGCATCTAAAGGTGCCCACTTATCGCGTGGATGTGTATCGTCCCTGCGATGTGGTGGAGGAGATTCTCCGCGTGTATGGCTATAATAATGTGGAAATCACCGACAGTATGCACCTCTCGCTCTCGCAGCGCACCGATACCGACCGCAGTTATGACCTTCAGCAGCTTGTGAGCGAGCAGCTCACCGCGCAGGGTTTCAACGAGATACTTAACAATTCGCTTTCATCCGTTTCATATTATGAGGGATCCGAGATCATGCCTTTGTCGGCTTGCGTTCGTCTGATGAATCCTTTGAGCAATGACCTTGCCGTGTTGCGTCAGACATTGCTCTACGGAGGACTGGAATCAATTGCGCATAATGTGAACCGCAAGGAGAGCGACCTGAAATTCTACGAATTCGGAAAGGTGTATAATTTCGATTCCTCCAAGGAGGCTTCGGCAGATCGTCCCTTAGTACAATACTCCGAGAATGAGAATCTTGCATTGTGGATCACCGGCGATATGACTCGTGGTGGCTGGAATGTGAAGGCAGCCGAGGCAAGTATCTACGACCTCAAGGGAATCGTGCTTAACATCTTCTCCCGCGTAGGCATAGAGGAAGGGATGCTGAGGTTCACACAAGGCAGCGATGAGATTTTCGCTGCGAAACTCGATGTGGATTTCCGTTCCGGCAAACATCTTGCTACTCTCGGAATTCTGAGATCTGCTGTGCTAAAGAGGTTTGATATCGAACAGAGTGTGGTATATGCGCAGATCGACTGGACTGCCCTCTATCGCCAGGCAAAGAAGACAGATGTGAAATACACCGAATTGCCCAAGACTCAGGCTGTGGATCGCGACCTTGCACTGCTTGTGGATAAGGACGTGAAGTTTGCCGATATCGAGGAGGTGATTCGCAAGGCGGAGCGCAAGCTTCTTCAGGAGGTGAGACTATTCGACGTATATGAAGGGAAGAATCTGCCTGCCGGCAAGAAATCGTATGCCGTGTCGATGAAACTTCAGGACAAGGAGAAAACCCTCAACGACAAGCAGATCGACGCCGCTATGGCCAAGATCATAAAGGCTCTGCAAAGCTTTGGCGCCGAGCTTAGATAAAATATGACAACACTAAGAAAAAGATATAGAAAAAGATATAATAGAAATGGGAAGAGCATTTGAATATCGCAAGGCCCGTAAGCTTAAACGCTGGGGCAATATGAGCCGAACCTTCACCCGTATCGGTAAGGAAATCACCATTGCAGCGAAGGCCGGCGGACCGGATCCTGACATGAATCCACGCCTTCGTGTGCTCATGCAGAATGCCAAGGCTGCCAATATGCCTAAGGATACTGTGGAGCGTGCTATCAAGAAAGCAACCGACAAGGATGCCGGAGATTACAAGGAGATTGTATATGAAGGATACGGACCATTCGGAATCGCCATCGTAGTGGAGACCGCGACCGACAACAACCAGCGCACCGTAGCAAACGTGCGCAGCTATTTCAATAAGTTTGGCGGTTCGCTCGGCACACAAGGCTCTCTCTCCTTCCTTTTCGACCATAAGAGTGTGTTCCACGTGAAACCAAGCGAAGCTATCGATCACGATGAGTTTGAGCTTGAGCTTATGGACTTCGAGGCCGAGCTTGAGACCGACGAGGAGGAATGGCTCATCTATGGTGCCTTCGATCAGTTTGCCAACATTCAGAAGTTCCTTGAGGATAAGGGAATGGAGATTGTATCGGCAGAATTCGAGCGTATCCCGACCGACTATAAAGAGGTGACTCCCGAACAGCGCGAGCAGCTCGACAAGCTTCTCGACAAATTCGAGGATGACGAAGACGTGCAGAACGTATTCCACAACATCAAGGAAGATTAAGACCATATAATCAATAATTCTAAAACCCCGGATTCGATCAGGATCGAATCCGGGGTTCTCATATCTTACAATGACAGGCAAACTATGGTAGAGACAGCAGGATATGATTATTGACGGGAGATATTTATTATTGACGGGAGGACGGGAGGAACAGTAGATATTTATTGTTGACGGGAGAACAGGAGAACAGTAGATATTTATTATTGACGGGAGGACAGGAAAACAGTAGATATTTATTATTGACGGGAGGACGGGAGGAACAGTAGATATTTATTATTGACG